>CAJXPR010000072.1 GCA_913058135.1 uncultured Gammaproteobacteria bacterium | reverse complement strand
CTACACAGAGTAGATCGTCGGCAGCGTCAGATGTGTATAAGAGACAGGACCTGGGAAGATGCCGGCTGTCTGCTGCTTTCGCACCGAATTAATGTATTTAAGCCCATGGTGGCACGGGTCGATCCCGCCAGCGTTGACAGCTTACTGGCCGCCAGCAGATCCGAGGCCAGCGCCAGCGCGGGCAGCCCTGAGCCAACAAACAGCCCTGAGCCAACAAACAGCCCTGAGCCTGCGAACAGCCCTGAGCACATAAACAGCCCTGAGCACATAAAGAGCCCTGTTGCCCAGGACCCCATCGCCACCGAGATCGAGTTTAACGATTTCGTCAAGGTCGACCTGCGTATTGCCCGTATAGCGGAAGCCTCCTACGTCGAAGGCGCCGACAAGCTTCTGCAACTGACCCTTGACCTGGGGCTGGACGCCGACGGCCAGCCGATTCGACTCAATGTCTTCTCCGGTATACGGTCGGCCTACCGGCCCGAAGATCTGCAAGGCCGGCTCACCGTGCTGGCAGCGAACCTGAAACCGCGCAAGATGAAGTTCGGCCTGTCCGAAGGCATGGTGCTGGCCGCCGGTCCTGGCGGGTCGGAAATCTGGTTGCTGAGTCCGGATGAGGGTGCCGAGCCGGGCATGCGTATTTTGTAAAAGCATTTGACGGCGGAGCGATTTTTCAGGTTTACTCGGTCTTCTGTCCGATCAATAACATATGAAGTAGATAAGGGGACATTAGATGGTTGCAGCAGGCTCTGCCGTGGTCAGGCGGCAGTATTCACTGTCTGCTGTGCTGGTTTTACTGGGGCTGCTAATGCTCAGCAGCACTGCCAGCGCACAGATGACAGAAGACATCCGGGAAATCGAAAGCTCCATTGTCAAAATTTACACGACCTCTGCTGCCCCCGACTATTTCACCCCCTGGCGGTTGATGACACCCGGGCAAAGCAGTGGTTCGGGCGCCGTCATCGATGGCAACCGCATCCTGACCAATGCTCACGTGGTCGCTAATGCCAGCTATATCCAGGTGCAAAAGCACAACGATCCGGAACGTTATCTGGCTCGTGTGCAATTTGTGTCACACGCCTCTGACCTGGCGCTGCTGGAGGTCGAAGATCCGGCATTCTTCACCGATACGCCGGCCCTGACTATCGGCGATCTGCCAGAACCCAATACCGAAGTGTTCGTTTTCGGCTATCCGGTCGGCGGCAGAACCCTCAGTGTCACCAAAGGCATTCTGTCCCGGGTGGAACAACAGGTGTATGCGCATTCCGGCGAATACCTGCTGGCCGGGCAGATTGATGCGGCCATAAATCCCGGCAACAGCGGCGGACCGGTGATTGTGGATGGCAAAATTGCCGGTGTTGTCATGCAGTCGGCCGCAGGCGGTCGAACCGAGGCCCTGGGTTATTTTGTGCCGCCGGATATACTGCGCCATATGCTGACCGACGCCAGCGACGGCGTTTACGACGGTTTCCCGGATCTGGGCTTCCGCAGCCAGGATCTTGAAAGCCCGGCGGCCAAGGCAGCGTACGGCCTGCAGGAAGATCAAAGTGGTGTTCTGGTGATCAAGGTATTCGAGAATTCGCCGGCCGATGGCGTGCTGCAGGAAAATGATGTGGTCCTCAGCATCGACGGCGTGCCCATCGCCGGCGACAGCACCATCAGCCTCAGCCGTACATTGCAGACCAACTACAAACACGCCATAGACCTCAAGCAGATAGGGGATGATGTGGAGCTGACCCTGTCGCGCCACGGCGAGCTTCGTTCGGTCACGCTTACTGCGCAGCGTCGCCAGGAAAACTACAGTCTGGTGCGCGCCGAGGAGTTCGATGCCATACCCGAGTACTACATCTACGGTGGTATTCTGTTTGTGCCCCTGAACATGAACCTCATCAAGCGCTGGGGTGCCGACTGGACCCGAAGTGCCCCGGTCAATCTGCTGCATGCGCGTGGTCAGTGGAGTTCGCCCGAACGTCGTGAAATGGTCGTGGCACTGCAGGTGCTGGCCGCCGACGTCAACCTGGGCTATCACGATGTCCGCAACCTGATCGTCGACACTGTTAATGGCCAGCCAATCCGGGATTTTTATGGGTTTGTCCGACAGCTGCGCGAGAACGATAAAGAGTTCGTGGTGTTTCGCAGCGATTCTGGGTTTCAGCTGGTCGTTGATCATGATGAGGCCGTTGGCGGCGAGTCCGACATCCTGGAGCGATACCGGATTCCGGCAGGTTATTCAGAAGGTCTGTTTGAGCAACCACGTCTGGTCGCCCAATAGCGCGCGTCCTGCCGTGATAAATACCCTCAGCTAGTGAACTGAAGCGCAATCCATCGTATGATGCGCGCTTCAGTTTTTTATGGTTATTCACAGCATTTTGTTACGCCCGGTAGCTACCGGATGTCAGCAGAATGCAGGCAGGCGGAGACAGCACATACCATGAGTATCAAGTCTGACAGATGGATTCGTGAAATGGCTCAGAAACACGGCATGATCGAGCCGTTTGAGCCAGGCCAGGTACGTTACGTTGATGGCAGTAAAGTGATCTCCTACGGCACGTCGAGCTATGGCTACGATGTGCGATGCGCGTCAGAGTTCAAGATATTCACCAATGTCCATACTACCAGCGTGGTCGATCCCAAGAACTTCGACGAAAGCAGTTTTGTCAGCATAGACGAGCCCTATTGCATCATTCCGCCGAACTCTTTCGCGCTGGCACGCACAGTGGAATACTTTCGCATTCCCAGTGACGTACTGACGGTTTGCCTGGGCAAGTCCACCTATGCCCGCTGCGGGATTATCGTCAATGTCACGCCACTTGAACCTGAGTGGGAGGGCCATGTAACCCTGGAGTTTTCCAATACCACAACACTGCCCGCAAAAATCTATGCCCACGAAGGCGTAGCGCAGATGCTGTTTTACCAATCTGATGAACAGTGTGAAATGACTTACAAGCAGCGCGGCGGCAAATACATGGGTCAGACCGGCGTAACCACGCCCCGGGTCTGAGCTGCTGTCGGCGTCAATGAACCGTCCAGCCCGGCATAAGGGCGGTCAATTATTTGACCTTGTCTTTGCTGTGGATTTGTAAGTTGTTGTATTTATAACAAGTTAATATATGGCATAGACATTGCTTTACTGATCCTGATACCCGATTTAACCAATCAACAGGATCAGGCAGTGATGGCGCTCTCTCAATTACAACCCGTCCAGCAGATTTCCGAAGCCCGTCGTGACACGGACGGTGCCAAAGCACTGGAGCTCGCGTTCAAGGCCTTTAATGAGATCTCCGGCGAGCTTTCGCAAAGCTATCACGTGCTTGAGAATCGTGTCAGCGAACTGACCCGTGAGCTGGAAGCGGCCAACGTTCAGAGGCTTCGCGAACTGTCGGAAAAAGAACGTATTGCCAGACGTCTGCAGAAACTTTTGCAATTGCTGCCTGGGGGCGTGCTGGTTCTCAATGGCCAGGGGGTCGTGTCTGAGTGCAACGAGGCGGCCATCATGTTGCTCGGCGAGCCGCTTACCGGGCTGCCCTGGGTCAACATCATACGTGATCGATTTGCGCCCCGCAGCGACGATGGTCATGAAATTTCCCTGAGCAACGGCAAACGCGTCAGCCTGTTGTCCCGATCTCTGGAAGAAGAACCCGGCCAGATCATTCTGATTACCGATCAGACCGAAACCCGCCGTCTGCAACAACACCTCAGTCGTCATCAGCGTTTGCTGGAGATGGGCAAAATGGTGTCCTCGCTGGCTCATCAAATCCGCACGCCACTGTCAGCCGCCATGCTGTACGCTGGCAACCTGTCGGCGTCGCTGGAGGGTGATCAGAGCCGCAACAGCCGCACGCTTGAGCGCCTGATGTCCCGTTTGCACAATATGGAGCGTCAGGTACGCGACATGCTTATTTTTGCCCGCGGTGAAGCGGTGCTCGATGAAACGTTGCCTGTGCGACAGATTCTTGAAGAGGCTCGGGTCGCGGCTGACGTCCTGTTGTGTTCGAACTCCCGTCAGGGAGCCTTGAGCTGCGAGTGGATAAATACCATCAGCGATTGTCAGCTGTCATGCAACAAGGAATCTCTGATCGGGGCTTTGTTGAACCTGCTGGAGAATGCCATCCAGAGTACTGGACCATTGGTGAGTCTGCAGGTACGCGCCGACAAAGCCGAGGAACAGGGTCTGATCCGGCTTTATGTGCAGGATAACGGCCCAGGCATCGACCCTGCGGTGATTGATCAGGTCACAGAGGCTTTTTACACCACACGGGCACAGGGTACCGGGCTCGGCCTGGCTGTGGCACAGGTTGTCGCCCGCGCCCATGGTGGCCGTTTTTTTATCGAAAACATCGCGAACAATACAACCGGTACTGAGCAGTCTGGCGTACGGGCAGGATTCGTCCTGCCCTGTGTTCACCAAGGTCCCAAAACCTCAGCAACAGGGAGCAACAAATGAGCAAGGCGAGTATTCTGGTAGTTGAAGACAACTGGGAATTGCGCGAGGCACTGAGCGACACGCTGGAATATGCAGGTTATCAGGTGCAGGCAACCGAATCCGGAGAGTCTGCTCTGCAAATGCTGATGCAGCAACGCGTTGACATGGTGATCTCCGACATCAATATGGATGGCATGGACGGTCATGAGTTGTTGCAACAGCTGCGTGCCCGGTTTCCGGTCATGCCCGTGGTGCTGATCACCGCGTTCGGCAGTATCGGCAGTTCGGTTCGTGCCATGCGTGAAGGTGCAGTCGATTACCTGCTGAAACCATTCAAGCCGGAACAGTTGCTGGCCACCGTCGAAAAATATCTGACCCAAAAAATCACCGGTTCCGCGCAGCCGGTTGCCATCGAACCATCCAGCCAACAGTTGCTGGGGCTGGCCAGAAAAGTCGCACAATCCGATGCGACTGTGTTGATTTCGGGTGAAAGTGGAACGGGCAAGGAAGTGCTGGCCCAGTACATTCACCAACAATCCAGGCGGGCCAACGGACCCTTCGTTGCGATCAATTGTGCCGCGATTCCGGAAAATATGCTGGAAGCCACGCTGTTTGGTCACGAGAAAGGCTCGTTTACCGGTGCCTATCAAAGCAGTCCGGGGAAATTCGAACAGGCCGAAGGCGGCACCATATTGCTGGACGAAATCTCGGAAATGGATATAGGCCTGCAGGCCAAGATACTGCGTATATTGCAGGAGCGGGAAGTCGAGCGGCTGGGTAGTCGCAAGACGCTACAGCTTGATGTCCGGGTGATCGCCACTACCAACCGGGATCTGCGAGCCTGTGTCCGGGAAGGACGTTTTCGAGAAGATCTGTTCTACCGCCTCAGTGTGTTCCCACTGGCGTGGCAGCCTTTGCGCCACCGTCGGCAGGATATTGTGCCGCTGGCCGAACGGCTGCTGCAACAGCACGCAGGACGTATGGGCCGCGGAGTGACAACACTTGATGCACGCGCCCAACAGGCATTGATAAGCCATGACTGGCCGGGCAATGTTCGCGAACTGGACAATGTCCTGCAACGGGCGCTGATCATTCAGGATGGCAATGTAATCTCTGCTGCCAGTCTGGCGCTGGTGGCAGACACGCAAGCTGGCGCGCCGGCATTTGTGGATACCACTCTGACCGAACCCTGGCAGGTATCGTCTGCCGCCAGCCCTGAGATGACTGAAACTGATAATCAGGTGCTGGACAAGGATCTCAGGCAGCGTGAATTCGAAATAATTCTGCAGACTCTGAAGAAGCAGCGCGGTCGTCGCAAGGAAACAGCAGAGGCACTGGGTGTCAGTGCACGAACCTTGCGTTACAAACTGGCTCGCATGCGCGATCTGGGTATAAATATTGATTCGCTGGTAAGCGCATAACAACAAGGAGAATAGCGGATGAATGGTGTAACAGATCGGGTAGATATCAATCAGTTGCTAACGCAGATGCGAGATATACGCGGACAGATGCAGACGCCCAGCATGCAGGCTCCCGACCTCGCCAGCGCAGTCAGCGAAGGCCGTGAGGTCGATGGTGTACAGTCCTCCGAACGCACCGGCTTTGCTGACATGCTCAAGAAGGCGGTCGACTCGGTCAACGAAACACAGATGCAGTCCAGCTCTCTTCAGCGTGCCTTTGAAATGGGAGATCCGGAAGTGGATATCACCCAGGTGATGATACAGATGCAGAAAGCCAGCGTATCGTTCGAAGCCATGACACAAGTTCGTAACCGCCTGGTCAGTGCGTACCAGGACATCATGAACATGCCTATCTGATGGCCGTCTAAGGCAGCTTTAACTACCAGGATAACAACATGGCAACAGCAGAGTCGGCACAATCACAGAACGCACTGGTCCCCACCACAGGTGGCGAAGGTACCGCGTACAACAGTAATTTCATGAAAGGGTTTAATCGGCTGAACCTGGTGCGTCAGGCTGGCCTGATGATCGCGTTGGCGGCCAGTATCGCGCTGGGTTTCTCGGTAGTGCTGTGGTCACAGAAGGAGAGTTACCAGCCGCTATATCCCAGCATGCAGGGATTTGATACCGCCGAGCTGGTACAGGTGATGGATACCGCGAGCATTCCATACCGGATTGATCCGGCCTCTGGCGTGCTGCTGGTGCCGTCTGATTCAGTTGATGCTGTCCGTCTGCAGGTAGCCAGCGCGGGCGTCACCCGCGATAACGGCTATGGTTATGAGTTTCTGGACCAGGAGCAAAGCCTTGGCACCAGCCAGTTCATGGAGGCCAATCGCTATAAGCGCAGCATGGAAGGTGAGTTGCAGCGCACCATTACCAGCTTTCGCCATGTTCAGTCAGCCCGCGTTCACCTGGCTACGCCGGAGCGCTCGGTATTCGTCCGCAACAGTCGCAAGCCAACGGCATCGGTCTTCCTGGCATTACACTCAGGCCGTCAGTTGACCGATAACCAGGTGCAGGCAATCGCCAATCTGGTCGCCTCCAGTGTCCCGGAGATGCTGCCGGAAGACGTCACCGTAGTTGACCAACAGGGCAATCTGCTCTCGCGCACGGGAGAGAACACTGAAATGATGATGGCTGCCGAGCAGTTCGCCTACGTGCGGCGTTATGAAGAAACGCTGGTAGGGCGAGTAAACCGCATACTGCACCCTCTGTTGGGTGCGGGCAAGTTTACCGCCGAAGTGGCTGCCGATGTCGATTTTACGCGCACCGAACAGGCTGCAGAAACCTATAACCCTGATGGCAGCTCTGTGCGTAGCGAGCAATCGCTGAATGAACGGCGCATGGCAGGTGATGTCATCGCCGGCATTCCCGGCGCCTTGTCCAATCAGCCACCTGCAGCAGCAACGGCGCCCGAGACTCTGGAAGGTGCTGCAGAGGATGTGGCAGCGGAACAGGGCAACATCCGCACGCAGGAAACCCGCAATTACGAGTTGGACAGAACCATCAGCTATACCAATTACGATCCGGTTTCGGTACGGCGCTTATCGGTCGCGGTTGTCATTGACGAGCCTGTGGGCGAAGGCGCACAGGGCTGGAGTGCAGAGGACATGGAGCGCATCAGCGCGCTGGTGCGCGATGCCGTTGGTTACAACGCGCAGCGTGGCGACAGTGTGACGGTAATCAACAAGGCCTTTGCCCAGGTTGAGGAAATGGCGGGTGAAGCATTGCCGTTCTGGCAGGCGTCCTGGTTTGCGCCGGCGCTGCGTCAGGCGGCCGCTGCACTGTTTGTCCTGATCCTGGTGTTTGGTGTGCTGATGCCCTCCCTGAAACGTCTGACGGTTGCCGGCAGCAGTGGTCGTTCGGGCGGGGGAGAAGCGTCAACCGAAGTCGGGTATGCCGACATCAAGGCCGAGCAGAAAATGAAGGAAGATTCGGTGACCCTGAGCGGAGGCGATGATATCCTGCTCGCGGGCCCGTCAGAGAGTTATGAACGGCAACTCGACGCCATCAAGGGTCTGGTAGCAGAAGACCCCGCGCGTGCGGCGCAGGTAGTGAAAAACTGGATTTCTAACGATGGCTGAGAATAAAGCGATGGAGAACACTGCCCGCAACATCAGTTCACTTGAACGCGCGGCCATCCTGCTGATGAGTATGGGTGAAAAAGATGCAGCCGAAATACTCAAGCAGATGGGTCCCAAGGAAGTGCAAAAAGTCGGCGCCGCCATGTCGGCACTGAAGTCGGTATCGCAGGACACTGTGTCGTCGGTATTGAACTCCTTCCTGACGGAGTGTGGTGCCCAGAGCGGACTCGGCGTCGGCTCGGAAAACTATATCCGCAATATGCTGACCGAAGCGCTGGGCGAAGAGCGCGCGCGCGGTTTTCTTGACCGGATCCTGTTAGGCGGCTCCAGCTCCGGCATCAACAGCCTGAAATGGATGGATCCGCGTTCAGTTGCCGATGTTATTCGACAGGAACACCCGCAGATTCAGGCAGTGGTGTTGAGCTATCTTGAACCAGACCAGTCTGCCGACATTCTTGGCAATTTCCCCGAGAAAGTACGTCTCGAAATCATGATGCGTATTGCCTCGCTGGAAAGTGTTCAACCGGAAGCCCTGAAAGAACTGAATCTGATTCTCGAGAAACAGTTTTCCGGTAAAGGCTCGAATCCGTCTACGTCTATCGGTGGAAGGAAAACGGCTGCTGAAATCATGAACAATCTTGATGGCGCCGTTGAACAGGAACTGATGCAGTCGATCAAGGATATTGATGAAGACCTGGGCAACCAGATACAGGATCTGATGTTTGTCTTTGACAATCTGCGTGAAGTGGAGGACCGGGGTATCCAGGCACTGTTACGAGAGGTTTCCTCGGAAGTGCTTATCCTGGCATTGAAGGGCGCCGACGATTTCCTGAAAGAGAAATTTTTTGCCAACATGTCGAAGCGCGCGGCAGAGTTATTGCGTGACGATCTGGAAGCCAAAGGGCCGGTTCGTATAGTTGAGGTTGAAGCGGCGCAGAAAGAGATCCTGGTAGTAGCTCGCCGTATGGCCGATGCCGGTGAGATCCAACTGGGTGGCGGCGGCGAGGCCATGATCTGATGAGGATAGTATAATGCAGCGGCATGTTTTCGATGGCACAACGCGAGTTAGCCAGAAGGATCTGGAAGATCTTCCGGTCATGCGCTGGATGCCGCCTACCATCGGTGCAGGCGGCAAACTGATTCAGGCGGAACCTCGCGCTGACTCGACACTGAAGCAGGCCGTCGAGCAGAATGCTGCACGTCAAGACCATTCCGGTGTTCAGGCTCAGCAGAAACCCGCACAAGCCTCAGCTACTGAAAATATGCATTCCTATGATCAGGCACGCGAAGAGGGCCTGCTGTCCGGTCGTCAGGAAGGGCGGGAGCAAGGACTCGAGGAAGGTCGCCGTCAGGGGTACGAACGGGGCCTGGAACAAGGCATGGAAGAGGGGCGTAAGCAGGGTCTCGACAAGGGCTACCGTGAGGGCCTGCAGAAGGCCGATAGCGAATTGCGGCAAACCCTGAAAACCCTCAACGGCATGATGACCCAACTCAGCCACGCCATCAATGAACAGGATTATCAACTGGAAAAAGCACTGCTGGATCTCAGTCGTGAGATTGCCCGCAATGTTGTGCAACGTGAACTCATGATTGACAGCAGTCATATCATGACCATTGTCCGTCAGGCACTGGCCACTTTGCCGCCGAGCCGGGACAATGTGCGCATTCTGATCAATCCGGCGGATCAGGCCATCGTGCAAAAGACTGCCGAGGAAGGCGGAGAGAATTGGCGGGTGGTTGCCAATCAACATGTGGCGCGCGGCGGTTGTCGGGTGGAAACAGATCAAAGTGCTGTCGATTTCACCACAAGTGAACGATTTTCCCAGGTCATCGAACAGATCGTCCAGCGTCAATTTGCCGACATCGATAATGACGCCGGTGATGCACTGGCTGATGCCTTTGAAGAGGCGCCGCAGCCATTGGTAAAGGCATCTCGCCATTCTCAGGTTGCAGTGGACAAGCCTGGTCTTGCCGAGCAGGCTTCGGCATTAACCGACGAAAACGCAGCCACTGCGAGCGGTGGCGGTGTGGAGAAAGACCCTGCCTTGGAAGATGAACACGATCAGGAGAAGCCATGAAACCCAGACAGAGTCTGGCACAACGGCTTCGACGATATCAGCCGCTGCGTGACCTGACTGTCAAGCCCGTTATCGTGGGCAAATTGACGCGCGTGGTGGGACTGACTCTGGAAGCGGTTGGATGCAACGTGTCTCTCGGCAGTCGTTGTCTGGTCAGCCATAGTAGTGGCAAAGAGATCGAGGCAGAAGTGGTGGGCTTTGACGGGCCACGTATTTTTTTGATGCCATTGTACAGCGTGGAAGGTCTGCAGCCGGGAGCGCGCGTTGTCCCGGCGCCATCCGCCCGGCCACTGTGGGTCGGGGACGGTCTGCTGGGCAGGGTGCTGGACGGTTTTGGCGAGCCGATAGACGGCAAGGGGCCAATCGCGGTGCAAAATTGTCGCGAAGCGCCACCGGTCAGAGCCATCAATCCACTCAAGCGTCAGCCTATCCGGCAAACGCTGGATGTCGGTATCGCAGCGATTAATGGATTGCTGACTGTGGGTCGCGGTCAACGCATCGGTCTGTTTGCCGGTAGTGGTGTCGGTAAGAGTGTGCTGTTGGGCATGATGACGCGTTTCACCGAAGCTGATGTCATCGTGGTCGGACTGATCGGTGAACGGGGGCGTGAGGTAAAGGAATTTATCGATGAGATTCTGGCCGAGGAAGGTTTGGCAAGATCAGTGGTAGTGGCTTCACCTGCCGATGATTCGCCGCTGATGCGATTGCGTGCGGCGATGATTACCACGCGAATTGCCGAAGGTTTTCGCGACCAGGGTAAAGATGTGCTGATGTTGATGGACTCCCTCACACGTTATGCCATGGCGCAACGCGAAATTGCCTTGGCCATTGGCGAACCACCGGCGACAAAGGGTTATCCGCCCTCGGTGTTCGCACGCATTCCGCAACTGGTGGAGCGCGCAGGCAACGCAGACAGCGGAGAAGGAACTATCACCGCGTTCTACACTGTCCTCACCGAAGGTGATGATCAGCAGGATCCGGTTGCCGATTCCGCGCGCGCGATTCTGGATGGCCATATTGTGTTGTCGCGAACGCTGGCGGAACAGGGGCACTACCCGGCGATAGATATTGAAGCCTCCATCAGTCGGGTAATGCCTGCAGTCGTGGTGGCCGACCATCTTGCCAAGGCCCAGTTGTTCAAGCGGGTATATTCCCGTTACCAACAGAACCGGGATCTGATCAGTGTTGGCGCCTACACCATGGGCTCGGACAAGGATATCGATTTTGCCATCGAAAGGATGCCGCATCTTCGGCAGTTCCTGCAGCAGGGACTAACCGAAAATGTAGGTCTGGCAGATGCTGTCCAGCGTCTGGGCAAAGCCATTTCCCCGGCGCCGGGACGCACCATGCCGGGGGCCGCCGGGAAAAATGCCAGCACCCCGGGCAATGTCACCCAACTGCAGCCCAGGACCACACTGGGTGGCAGCGAACGGGGCGCCCAGACGGACAAACAGACAGGTAATGCTTCTTGAATCGCGTAAAACGCATGATGCCGGTGCTGCGAATCGCTGAGCTGGAGGCAGACAAGGCAGGTCAGGCATTAGCAACAATGCAGCAACGCATTCAGGCGGAGGAAAATAAGCTCTCACAGCTCCAGTCCTACCAGCAGGATTATCGTCAACAGATGCAGACAGCGGGTCAGGCGGGAATGACGGTTGAGCGTCTGCGTCTGTTTGACGGTTTTCATCAGCAACTGGATCGCGCCATCAGCCATCAGCGTGAACTTATTGTCCATATGCAAAAGGATCAGGATCGGGTCCGTGATCATTGGCGTACACTTGATATTCGGCACAAAAGTCTGGAGAAAATGATCGAACGGCTGCAGAGAGATGCTGAAATACAACAGACCCGTACTGAGCAGCGTAATCATGACGAATACGCACGTCGTCGGCCGCAGGGGTCTAACTGGTCCTGAGTCTGATCACCGGCCATCAGCGCATAGCCTGCGCAATTTATGCTGAATTTACCGTAGCTGGCAAGTTTCTTGCTGAGTCCTCTGCAGGGTCAGAGTCCATTGCCACAGCGGCGATGGACAAAGGCGATCAAACAGAGGATTCATAATATGTTACTCCCCGTCGATTTGATGTCTATTGCCAGTGCTGGTTCAGGAGCGACTTATGTTCGTGAAGGCAGTCCTGACGATAGCAGTCCGGCGCCGTCCTGGTTGCTGACAGCAGATACGGATTTGTCAGAACAATCAGGTAACGATCTGATAAATCAGATATTCATGTCCTATACAGAGGATGGTGAAGCCAACCCGGAGACACGGTTTGCCGCTGACCTGAAAGAGTTGTTGCATGCCCATGGCATCACCTTGCCCCCCGACAGGTCGCTGCTTGCAAACGTTGTCAGTATGGCGTCCGGTAAGCAAAACGGTGATTCATCGGAGCTCACCTGGAGTGTCGATGAATTATTGCAAATGTCTATGCCCCCCTTGTCCGGCGGAAACAATTTGCCACTGGACGACCAAAGTTTGCCGTCTGTGCTGAATAACTGGCTGGCGGCGCTGACCACAGATAGCGCAAATTCATCTACCAGCGCCGACGCCAACGCCCTCAAGCCGGATTCTGCGCTCAGCACATTGCTGGGCGGCAGCGTGGCAGTCGGCAGCTTGGCAACTGGCGGTGGGGAAGCCGATCCAACGGCGTTGGCGACTGTCGCCCAGCCAGTGGGTGCCGCTCTGACCGGTGCCACCGCCGGCAGTCAGCCAGAAGGCTTGCCGGCCAATGTGGCAGGCGGTCTGTCTGCAGGCGGTAGTGATGGGGCGGCGCGAGACGCTGAGCCAACGGGACCGATAGTGCTGACGAGGACCACTGCAGGCGGAAATCCGGCAGCCGATCAGGATATCGCCGCACGTGCCGCGTTGATGGATGACGCCGCACGTCGAACAGCCGAGTCCGCTCAGCTCAATCCTGGTGCGCAAAAGGTCAGTGCTGACGCAGGTAATGCCAGTGTGTTCAGGTCGATTCAGTTCAGCCCGTCGGGTAACGGCGAAAGCGCCGGTAACAATACCGCTCTGGCGGGGAATCTGGCTGACCAGGGCAGGTCAGGGACACTTCAGGAGCGAATCCAGGCCATTATTGCCGGTCAGCCGGGGGCATCTTTGACACCGGGCAGTTCCGAGGTGTCGGCATCTACCGGTTCGTCACAGCCCTTTAATCCGGCAGATGGCAGCGCGGTTGTAAACAGGCCTGAGCAACGCATGTTTGCCACCGAAACTGCACAACAGGCACACTCACAGGCGGCCCAGCACACAGCAAACCGCACTGCTGATGGTCTGCCCAGATTTGCCATGGATACCGCCTTTGGCCAGCAGGGCTGGTCTGACAGCCTGGGGCGGCAGTTACTGGTGATGAACAGTCAGGGAGTCTCATCTGCGCAGATACGGCTGGATCCGCCGGAGCTGGGCAGCCTGACGGTGAAAATCCAGATGTCTTCTGATCAACAGGCCAGTGTCAGTTTTGTCAGCCAGCATGCTGTGGTACGAGAGGCCCTGGAGCAGCAGCTTAACCGTCTGCAGGATCTTTTCAAGGATCAGGGGCTGAATCTTCAGGATGTGTCGGTATCGGATCAGTCGCCTCAGCAGCGTGGGGGAGAAGAGCGCGGACGACAGGATACTGGTCGGGATAACGGAACCGGTGAGCACGAGACGCACGCTGCGGAGCCGGTTTTTGTGCGTTCCGAGTCACTGATTGATTTCTACGCCTGACTGGGTTGTTGACCAGGTTTGTTGGGTGCCCGGTTTTGCAGTCAAGCGTCAATCCGCCGTCTGATCCGCCGGGCACCAAGCCTGCAGCGTCACTAAATTGGCGAGTGCCCTTTGTAGTTATTCCCTATATAATTGATTCCCAATAAGTTATTAACTTATTGAGAGAGTGGCACAAGCCTTGCTTCTGTCACAATGACTAATGACACTACCATGCTGGTTGTTGCGGGAAAGATTGATATGGCTGACGAAGAAGAAGACGTTCCAGTTGCGAGCAGTAAAAAATGGTTGCTCATTGGCATAATCGTCGTGGTTATATTGGCTGCCGCCGGTGGTGCAGCCTGGTTTTTCCTGACGGGCAGCGATGAAGACGAGAGTGTCGACATGGATCCGGCCACGGTGGTTATACCTCAGGCTCCGGTACAGTATCTGGAATTGACGCCAGCATTTATCGTCAATTTTCCACACCAGGGGCGCCAACGCTTCATGCAGGCGACGGTAACGGTCATGAGCCGTGATGGAGAAGCTTTGGCCGCAGTGTCACAGCACATGCCAGTGATACGTCACAATCTGATCAATCTGTTGAGTGCACAACTGATCCTGGTGTTTGAAGATCCCGCTGGCATCGAACAGCTGCGGCAGATGGCCACGGCCGAGGTCAATCAGGTCCTGCAGCGCGAAATAGGCCGTGAAGGCATTGACCAATTGTTGTTTACCAACTTCGTAATGCAATAGGAAATCGGAGACGCATTGATGCAGGATTTGTTATCACAGGACGAAATTGATGCGCTCTTGCATGGCGTGGATGATGGCGCCGTCGATACCGATATGGATGATGACCCGACGTCGGTTCGTTCATATGACCTGACCAGTCAGGATCGTATTGTACGCGGCCGTATGCCAACGCTTGAGATGATAAATGAGCGCTTTGCTAGGTACACGCGGATCAGCCTGTTCAATTTGTTACGCAGAACTGCTGACGTATCACTGGGCGGTGTGCAGATCACCAAGTTTGGTGAATATCTACATACGCTTTACGTTCCGACCAGTCTTAACCTGGTCAAGTTTCGCCCGTTGCGCGGTACGGCATTGATCGTCCTCGATGCCAAGCTGGTATTCAAGCTGGTTGATAACTATTTTGGTGGTGACGGACGGCACGCCAAAATTGAGGGTCGCGAGTTCACACCGACCGAATTGCGTGTGGTACAAATGGTCCTGAATCAGATCTTTACTGACCTGGGAGAAGCGTGGAGAAACGTCTATAAACTCGAGTTTGACCATCTGCGCTCGGAAGTAAACCCGTCGATGGCTAATATCGTCAGTCCCAGTGAAGTCGTCGTGGTCAGCAGCTTTCATATTGAACTGGATGGTGGCGGCGGTGATATTCATGTCACTCAGCCTTACTCAATGATCGAGCCTATCCGGGATTTGCTGGATGCCGGCATGCAAAGCGATGTTGATGAACATGACGAACGCTGGGGCAAGGCTCTCAAAGAGCAAATCAAGGATGCCACCGTTGAATTCAGTTGTAATCTATTTGACCGCAAAATTACCCTGCGCGATGTGGTCGACCTGGAAGCTGGTGATGTCATCCCCGTTGAAATGCCGGAAACTGTCGTGCTGAAGGCAAATGGTATTCCCATGTTTGAAACACGTCTGGGTACATCAAACGGCAACCTGTCTTTGCGCATTGAAGGTGTGCATCGCGAACGCGAAGCGTAAATCAACTTAACACACGATACAACGTGCGGAGGGCAACAAGGTGAGTAAAGATGATCAGGCCATGGCTGACGAGTGGGCAGCCGCAATGGAAGAAGACAAACAGCCAGGCAAAGACGTGGCAGACAGCAGCAAATCCGAAGGCAAAGCCGGATCGCCTGATCTTGATGTCATCCTGGATATTCCTGTCAGAATTTCAATGGAAGTGGGCAGCACGGCGATCACCATTCGCAATCTATTACAGCTCAACCAGGGTTCGGTCATTGAACTGGATCGGCTGGCAGGCGAGCCGCTGGATGTCCTGGTCAACGGAACACTTATCGCGCACGGCGAAGTCGTGGTTGTGAATGACAAATTTGGTATACGCATGACTGATGTTATCAGTCCGTCCGAACGTATCAAAAAACTTCGCTGAATCAGTAGTCGGCAATCAGAAACTCCCGTCTGACAGACAGCGTGAGTTGAAACGCGCGGAAATTACACATGGCAGAATCAGCTTCAATCGTCAACACGGCCCGGCAGGGGGCAGAGGAAGGTGCCGCCCAGGGCGCGATTTTTGTGGGTGGTTCGGATGCCATGTTGCAGACAGCAATCTGGTTGCTGGTCATTGTCGGGCTTATCCTGTTGCTGGCCTGGGCTGTCCGACGTTTTACCAACATCGGTCCCAAAAGTGCAGGCGCCATGCGTGTGTTGAGTGCGTTGCCGGTTGGCAATCGCGAGCGTATTGCACTGGTACAGGTGGGCGACAGGCAAATATTGATCGGGGTGGCGCCCGGCCACGTCAGTACCTTGCATGTATTCGAGGAACCCATTGCGCCCCAGAATGCAGTCGCGCCTTACGGCTCATCCGGTGCGCAAGAGACACATGGTTTTGGACAGGTCCTGCGTAATACGCTGCGCACCGCTGGCAGGTCTGACAGTAGGGATTCACATTGATGCCGCGCTTAATTCTGCTTGTCCTGTTCACGCTTGTCAGTCAGTTTGGTTTGATATCACCTGTTGTGGCTCAACCTGAAACGACACAAACCACAACGCTGGAAGAAAGCCTGTTGGGTGGTGAGAATCTGAGTAGCGGTATTCCGGCCCTCTCGGTTACCACTGATGCTGACGGCACTCAGCGGTACACGGTGACCATACAGATACTGGCGATCATGACTGCGCTGACTTTGCTGCCAGCGCTGGCCATGATGATGACTTCGTTCACCCGAATCATCGTTGTGTTTGCGATTTTACGGCAGGCGCTGGGGTTGCAGCAAACACCCTCCAATCAGATCCTGCTGGGACTGGCGCTGTTTTTATCCATCTTCATCATGACGCCGGTATTTCAGCAGGTCAATGAAGAGGCACTGCAGCCTTACATAAATGAGGAGATCAGCGTGCAAGAGGCGCTGGAACAGGCAGAAGGTCCATTTCGCAGTTTTATGGCTGCGCAAACCCGCGAGACTGATCTGCAACTGTTTCTGGATCTGGCGGATGCCAGTCCGATCAACGGAATAGAAGATGTACCCATGACGGTGCTGATTCCGGCGTTTGTGACCAGCGAGTTAAAAACGGCATTTCAGATAGGGTTTCTGTTGTTTATTCCATTTCTGGTTATCGACCTTGTTGTGGCGAGCGTGCTGATGGCAATGGGTATGATGATGTTGTCGCCCATCATAATCTCATTACCCTTCAAGATCATGCTGTTTGTACTGGTGGACGGCTGGGCGATGATTATCGGAACACTGGCCATGAGTTTCGGAGTCTGACGCTGATGACACCTGATGTAGCGGTAAATATCTGGCGTGAAGCAATGTGGCTGATTGTCCTGCTGGTGGCTGTCATTGTGATGCCCAGTCTGCTCATTGGCCTGGTCATAAGTACCTTTCAGGCCGCCACCCAGATCAATGAACAGACCCTCAGTTTTCTGCCACGCCTGCTCACCACCCTGATCGTCATCATTATTACCGGTCCCTGGTTACTGCGACGCATCATTGAGTTTACCGAGCAACTGGTACTCAGCATTCCGATGCTGGTTGGGTAGCGCCTGTGCTGGAGTTAACCGATGCAGAAATAGGGGGGCTGGTCGGCAGTTTCCTGTGGCCGATGTTCCGCATCATGGGCTTTTTTCTGGCCGCACCGGTGCTTGGTTCCAATTTTGTTCCCATTCGTGTACGACTGATCCTGGCGGTGGCGGTATCCATATTGGTGGCGCCGACGCTGCCGCCGGTACCGGCTTTTGAAGGCTTGTCGCTGACGGTGATGATCATAGTCACACAGCAAATTCTGATTGGCGTTGCGCTGGGGTTTTTCCTGCAGATGCTGTTTCAGATATTTGTCTTGCTTGGTCAGATGATTGCCATGCAGATGGGGCTGGGTTTCGCATCCATGGTTGATCCGGCCAATGGCGTCAATGTTGCCATTGTGAGCACGTTCTATTTGATGTTCGTGACAGTATTGTTTATTACGTTCGATGGGCATCTGGTAATGATCGAGGTGATCGCAGACAGTTTTGTTCAGGTGCCCATTGCGACAACCGGCCTGGATGTTGATGTCTATTTTCAGTTGATCAGCACCATCAGTTGGGTATTCTCCAGTGCGGTACTGCTGGCGTTGCCGGCCTTGACGGCACTGCTGATCACCAATTTTGCCTTCGGCATCATGACCCGGGCAGCGCCACAGATGAATATTTTTGCGCTGGGTTTCCCTGTTGCATTGATGTTTGGTCTGTTTGTAATCTGGTTAAGCATGGGGTTTTTCCTTGATGCGGCAGCCGGCATTTTTAATGAGATGTTCATCCGGCTTCGCGCCTTGCTGGACTGACAAGCCCACGTTCCATTTCAGCAGATGCTGAGCAGAGAGAGTCATGGCAGAACAGGATTCTTCAGCGGAAAAGACCCAGGAACCCACCCCGAAACGGCTCGAAAAAGCCCGTGAGGATGGTGATACGGTTCGGTCGAAAGAACTGAATACCATGGCCATCCTGATGGCCGGTTCGGCATCCCTGTTGCTGTTTGGCGGATTCATGATTCAGGCCCTGGTCGGTCTGATGAACCTCAATTTCGTTCTTGAGCGTGAACAGGTTTTTGATACCAGCGCCATGGTGAGTCACCTCTATGCATCGGCGATGCAGGGGATGCGCACACTGATGCCAGTATTCGCCGTGCTGCTGGTTGCCGCGATTCTCGGTCCCATCGGGCTGGGTGGCTGGAACATGAGCATGAAGGCTGTCATGCCCAAAGCCAATCGCATGAATCCCATGTCAGGCCTGGCGCGCATGTTTGGTCCGAAGGCGCTGATGGAGCTGGCGAAAGCGGCTGCCAAAGTATTGGTAGTTGCCGCTATTGCCCTGATTATTCTGGCATTCAGCTGGCGACGGATCCTGAGCATGATGGCTGAACCCGTGCT
Organism: uncultured Gammaproteobacteria bacterium; assembly: GCA_913058135.1. GTDB lineage: Bacteria > Pseudomonadota > Gammaproteobacteria > Pseudomonadales > Pseudohongiellaceae > Pseudohongiella. The sequence continues at coordinate 1,777 of CAJXPR010000072.1, read as the reverse complement.
GCCTGCGATGGGGGATGCGCTGGTTATTCTCGGCTGGTCGGTGCTTGCCATGTCCTGTGCCATGATCCTGATCACGATCGTTGATATTCCATTTCAGATTCAGTCCCATACCCAGAAATTGCGCATGACCTTTCAGGAGGTCAAGGATGAAATGAAAGATACCGAAGGCAAGCCGGAGGTCAAACAGAAAATCCGGCAGCTGCAGTATCAGATGGCGCAAAACAAAATGCTGGCCGGTCTGCCCGAGGCCGATGTAGTGGTGACCAACCCGCAACATTACGCAGTTGCACTTAAATATCAACAGGGCGCAAGCTCTGCTCCGGTCATGATTGGTAAGGGTATCGACTTTATGGCACTGCGCATTCGCGAAGTAGCCAAAGAGCACGACATCCCGATCGTTGAATCCCCGGTACTGGCGCGAGCCATCTACTACAACACCGACGTGGATGACGAAATACCTGAAGGGTTATACAAGGCAGTAGCCCAGGTGCTCGCGTACGTTTTCCAATTGCGGCAGTACCGACACAAGGGTGGACGGCCGCCAGTGCTCGCCGATGATTTGCCGGTCCCCGAAGACCTGCAACACGATTGATGCACTGACAGGCAAAAAAAATCCCGATTTGCGCAAAATGTGCACGACTCTTGCAATACTCTCCCGGTAGGACAAAAAAAGACGCAGATTCGACTTGATGCACTGATAAAGCGTCAAGATTTTGGACAAAGCGTCTGTTCACTGACGGCATTCGACTGGCAGTGACGTTGACCTCACTGAATTTTGACTACCACACCGGGCTGGTTAGTAATCTATGTTGAATTTTAGCGGCAATCTGAACAGAACTACGCTGGCGAATAACGCCCGTAATCTGACAGAAGGTAATCTCGGGATACCGATTTTGCTGCTGGTCATTCTGGCAATGATGACATTGCCAATACCACCCATTCTGCTGGACGTTTTCTTTACCTTTAATATCACCATCGCCCTGGTGGTTCTGTGTGTTGCGGTCTACGCCATGCGGCCGCTTGATTTTGCGGTTTTCCCTACTATATTGCTGGTTTCAACGCTGTTGCGTCTGGCGCTCAATGTTGCTTCCACCCGCGTTGTACTGCTGAACGGCCATGAGGGGGGCGCGGCTGCCGGGAAGGTCATTGAGTCTTTCGGCGAAGTGGTCATCGGTGGTAACTACGCGGTAGGTCTGATCGTGTTCCTGATCCTGATCATCATCAACTTTGTGGTGGTGACCAAAGGTGCCGGTCGAATTGCCGAGGTCAGTGCCCGATTTACCCTGGATGCGATGCCGGGCAAACAGATGGCCGTTGACGCCGACCTGAACGCCGGCATTATCGACCAGGAGCAGGCGCGTGTGCGACGTCAGGATATTACCCAGGAAGCCGACTTCTACGGTGCCATGGATGGTGCCAGCAAATTCGTCAAGGGTGACGCCATTGCCGGTATTCTGATTCTGGTCATCAACATGGTGGGCGGTCTGGCAATCGGCATGATGCAGCACAGTCTGGACTTTGCCACGGCGACTGAGCGGTATGCGCTGTTAACCATAGGTGATGGCCTGGTTGCCCAGATACCGGCGCTGGTTCTGTCCACGGCAGCTGCCATCATGGTGACCCGCAACAACAACGCGGAAATGATGGGTTCCCAGGTCATCAGTCAGATGTTTGCAACGCCACGCTCGCTGGGCATTGCTGCCATGGTGCTGTTTGTCATGGGTATTGTCCCTGTCTCTTATACACATCTGACGCTGCCGACGATCTACTCTGTGTA
>CAJXPR010000071.1 GCA_913058135.1 uncultured Gammaproteobacteria bacterium | reverse complement strand
CTACACAGAGTAGATCGTCGGCAGCGTCAGATGTGTATAAGAGACAGACCTGGTGCCGGCCATGATTCTGGAAGGAACCGTCACCAATGTCACCAACTTCGGCGCTTTTGTTGATATCGGTGTACACCAGGATGGTCTGGTACATATCTCGGCGTTGTCGGACAAGTTTGTCAAGGACCCGCACGAGGTGGTCAGTGCCGGGCAGATCGTCAAGGTCAAGGTTCTGGAGGTGGACAAGGAGCGAAAACGAATTGCCCTGACCATGCGCCTGGATGATCCGTTACCGACGGAAACCGGCGCCAGGCCGTCCCGGTCCGGGCCGACATCTGCGGAGTCCAACAAACGCAAGAAGGACTTTGCCGCTGCCGCCCAGAACAAGCGGCAGACGGGGACGATGGCCGCACTCTTCGAGCAGGCCCTGAAGAACAAAAACTGAAAACTATCATCGTGGCCATTGCTTTCGTCTCGCACTGCCTGCCTCGATTACGTTTTCAGTGCTGTCAAAGGCTGCGGGTGCGTTTCGGCCTGGCGTTTCGGCGTGCCTTTCTTCCAGCGCCAGTTACGTGGGCCGGGCGCGCCGCACGGCCGGGCTTGTCATCCGGCACCAGCTGATGCGGCGCGTCTCCGATCAGGTCAGCGCGGCCCATCTTGCGCAGCGTGGTACGGAGTATTGGCCAGTTCTTCTCGTCGTGATAACGCAGAAAGGCCTTCTGCACACGGCGATCCTCAAAGTTCTTGATGCTGCCCACCGCTTCACTTTTGTAGGTCACCTTTTTCAGCGGATTCTTGCCGGAATAGTACATGGCTGTCGCCAGCGCCATGGGTGACGGATAGAAGGTCTGCACCTGATCCGGCTTGAACTTGTGCTTTTTCAGCCACAGACCCAGGTTCATCATGTCTTCATTGTCCGATCCTGGATGCGCGGCAATAAAGTAAGGTATCAGATACTGCTTCTTGCCCGCCTTGGCCGAGAAATGATCAAACATCGCCTTGAATTCATCGTAGGAGCTGATGCTGGGTTTCATCATTTTCGACAGCGTTTTGTCTTCGCTGTGTTCAGGTGCAATTTTCAGGTAACCGCCAACATGGTGAGTGACCAGCTCTTCCACATATTCCGGATCCTTCAATGCCAGGTCGTAGCGCAGGCCTGACGCAATGGCTACCCGTTTGACCCCTGGAATGGCACGGGCCTTGCGATAAAGCTGGGTGGTTGGTTTGTGGTCAGTTTCCAGGTGCTGACAGATGGTCGGGTACACACAGGACAGCCGTTTGCAGTTCTTCTGGATGTCGTGCGACTTGCAGTTCAGTTTGTACATGTTGGCAGTCGGGCCGCCGAGATCGGAAATCGTGCCGGTAAAGCCGGGCACCATGTCGCGGATCTTTTCGATTTCTTTCAGAATGGATTCTTCCGAACGGCTCTGGATGATGCGGCCTTCGTGTTCGGTGATGGAACAGAAGGTGCAGCCGCCAAAACAGCCACGCATGATGTTGACCGAGGTCTTGATCATGTCATAGGCAGGAATACGCGCATCCCCGTAAGACGGATGCGGCCGGCGCTGATAGGGCAGGTCAAACACACCGTCCAGCTCATCGGTTTCCAGCGGAATGGGCGGCGGATTAACCCAGATATCCATGGTGTCGTGTTTCTGCACCAGCGTCTTGGCGTTGTAAGGATTGGACTCCTGGTGCAGCACACGTGAGGCGTGCGCATACAGCGCCGGATCGTTTTTCACTTTGTTATAGGACGGCAGGCGGATATAGGTCTTTTCCGGATCTGTGTCGAATTTGCGCTGCAGTGGCAACGGAATAATACGAATCGGCAGAACCTCGTCGTCCTTTTTTGCCTCGCGCGCTTCGGTCGCTTCGCGGATCTTGCGCGCGTCCGGCTCGGTGATCTGGTCGTGCGGCACATCATAGGGGTTGGGGATATCGTCTATGCGGCCTGGCCAGTCGATACGAGTGGAGTCGATCTCGGTCCAGCCCGGCGGTGCGTCGCGGCGCAGCACGGCAGTGCCGCGTAAATCGCTGAGTTCCTTGATGGTACGCCCGTTGGCGACGCCGTGGGCGATTTCAACCAGCGCGCGTTCGGCATTACCGTACAGCAGAATGTCGGCATTGGCGTCGATCAGCACGGATTTGCGTACCTGGTCGCTCCAGTAGTCGTACTGCGCAATACGTCTTAGACTGGCCTCGATACCACCAATGACGATGGGCGTTTTGTAATAGGCTTCGCGGCAGCGCTGGCTGTACACAATGACCGAGCGATCCGGGCGTTTGCCTGCTTCGGCGTTGGGTGTGTAGGCGTCATCGGTGCGAATGCGCAGATCGGCAGTATAGCGATTGATCAGCGAGTCCATATTGCCGCCGGTGATCCCGAAAAACAGATTGGGTTCCCCCAGTGCCTTGAACGGCTCCGCACTGTCCCAGGCCGGTTGTGCAATGATGCCGACACGGAAGCCCTGGGCTTCCAGCAGACGACCGACGACCGCCATGCCAAAGCTGGGATGGTCAACATAGGCATCGGCGGTAACAATGATGATGTCACAACTGTCCCAACCCAGGGCGTCCATCTCAGCCCGTGACATGGGCAGGTACGGCGCCGTGCCAAAGCACTCAGCCCAGTAGGGCTGATAGGAGAACAGGTGCCTGGGCTTGTTGGCCTGCTTGCTGTCAGGGCCGGTTTCAGGTCGCGACCGTGACTTGGTGTTTGTGGATGAAGGCTGGGCAGGTGTTTGCATCAGGCGGGGGCCTTCCGGCGGCGGGCCGGTGCTTGGAAATTGGGAGTCGAACGCTATTCTACAGCATTTCCGGGCTGTCTAGAAACAATCCTATTGGCATCTCTGTGCCGTTGATGTTCAGCAGCTCGTCCTGCAGCTGGATGGTCGTCTGCGCGCGACCATTGCTGAGTCGGGTCCAGCCCTGTTGCCGGTAGACTTCCAGCGCCTCCGCAGCCGGACTTTGCGCCAGCGCTGCGGCATTGGCATCAATTGCCAGGGTCAGCTGCATAGCGCTCAATACTGCCCGCCAGCCCTGCCAGGAGGTGCTGGCAGGCCACATGGCGCTGGTTTCCAGCCAGTGGTCACCCGCAAAAGCGGTAAAGCCGGTTATGGCATCAAAGTGCAATTGCCCTTGGGGGTCAAGACGAAGTATGCCGGATCCTGAAAAGTTGGTTTGACCAGGATCGGACTGTCCGGGCGCCGGCAGCAGCCGGATGTCGGCAACGGCAAACAGAGTGTCGTACAGATGCCACATTATGGGCCCATGATTCACGTGCAGGATGGCGTACTGGGTTGGCGACGTCAGACCATCAGCAGAAAACACACTGCTTTCGGCGCTGAAATGGATGTCACTGCTGAACCAGCCCGCACGCACGTCACTGACTTTAATGTTGAAAACCTGCGCATTTTCCAATGCCTGATGCAGCGGCGGACGAATCAGCAGACCGGTCAAGGGCGGCAGCACTGTGGTGACCAGCAGGATCGGTACCAGGGTGAGTGACAGTGTCAGGATAATCAGTTTTTTAAGCATGGGCTGTAGAAGTAAACCTGAGTTAATGTTGACTGGCAGGGCTCCTGCAGCCCATGGGCCGCAACAGGGCAGGCCAGGAGCCGCCACAGGCATTTCACTATACCAGATTCGGTCTGGCGCAGCAGTCCTGCCAACAATGGGCTATCAATTCCGCTGATAAGGTGGATTAATGATTTTTATAACGGTTGAGCCGAGTTGCGACCGCGTTATTCGGTTTGCATTGGCCAGACCTATTGGCTATCGTCTATGCGCTTTTGATGGAGGTTCCGTGTGTCTTATTCCGCCTGTTGCTGGCCGGACACACAATGCAGTCATGACCCGTTGGGAAAATAAGCAACATGTAACCGTATTTTTGGCATTTTACATTAGGGAACCTCTGAATAAGTCTAAAGTGACTCTGGCATTCAGCCAGCGCCGGGATTGAGGCGCACTTTTGCCGGCATGCGTCCGCCTGTCAAGAAAGTGCAACGATAATGGCGGTGTTGGCTGAATGCCCCGAAGGGCGGGGCCTGGCGCGCACTCCTGCGGCGTTGTCGTGTTTGCCAAGGGCTACGGCCATTGCCTGCACACGACGCCTTGCAGCAGCACGCGCCAGGCTCCCGCAGAGTCACCTTAGACTTACTCAGAGGTTCCCCACAATAAGTGAGGTATTGCATGTCCAGATGGCTTGGAAATTTTACGAAAGCCCGTGTTATCACCGGCGTAATGTCCAGCGTTGCCTGTCTGCCCCTGTACGCACAGGAGGACACTCAACCAAATGCTCGGGCACCGCAGTCGGAAGTCGAAGAAGTTGTTGTAACCGGCTCCTATCTGCGAGGTAGTCCACTGGATGCGCCGTCGCCGGTCCAGTCAGTTGACAGAGCGTCAATGGAAGCCCAGGGCGCGTCACAAATCTGGGATGTGATCAAGAACCTGGAGATTAATTCCGGCTCCATTTCCAACGAAGGCGCCGATGGCAGCAATGCCGCCCTGGGCAATCTGTCTGGGACAGCCAATATCAATTTGCGTAACCTGGGCGAAAACTCAACGCTGACACTGATCAATGGCAAGCGCCAGGTCGCTGCCGCAACCACCACACCTTCCGGTGGCGAGTTTGTCGATATCAATACCATTCCGCTGGTCATGGTAGATCGCGTTGAGGTACTCACCGATGGCGGCTCTGCCCTGTATGGCTCTGATGCCGTGGCGGGTGCTGTCAACATCATCATGCGCACCGATTTTGAAGGCCTGGAAATTTACGGCGACGTGCAGAATATTGAAAGTGCCGGCAGTCGCTTTGATAAAACCGGCAGCGTCATCTGGGGTTGGGCCAACGACAGCGGCAGCACCAATCTTGTCCTCGCCGGCGAGATGTTTCGTCGCGACCCGGTACCGATTACGGCCGCGCGCTTTTATGATGAACGCTCTGAGTTCACCGGCGTTGTCGGTGGCCTGGGTACCCTGATCAATCAGAGTTCGTTTGGTGCACGTCTGAATCAGGCCTACATCAACCAGGCTGCGATTGATCAGGCCGTTGCCGAAGGTGGCACCAATTCATTGCGATACACAGATCCCCTGTGTTCGCAATTGACGTCGGCCGACGGCTCGCCTCTGTTTACTGGCACGCGCACCGCCCAGCGTGGTGAACCCAGCAGCAGCTGCCGGGAAGAAGATGCACAGTGGCGCCTGCTGACAGTTGGCATGGAGAGGGACAGCCTGTCTGCGGCATTCAGTCATAGTTTTAATGAAGCAGCGGAATTTTATTCTTTCGCGCAATGGTCGCAAAGTGACATCGAGCGGTCCGATTCAGGCTACGTCAGCGCGCGTGGCCCCAGCTTTTTCCTGGCACAACCCGGTGCCCACGCCGGTGTGCCGGCCTGGGGTGGTTACGGCATTGGTCAGACCGCCGAGCTGGGGTATTTTGCCCCCGCTGTGGGTCTGAGTCGGCCCACCGCGAGTGATATTCCCAATGCACCGATTGCATTGGCCAATGGCGGGCCCAATGTGCCCATGTCTGGCACTGTGCAAACCGGCAATTTTCCGCGCAGCGGTGGCAACACCAATATGAATACCACGGAGACCATGGGTATTCAGGCGGGCATCAAAGGGGATTTTTACGCACTTAATGATCGTCGCTTTAACTACGATGTCGGCGTCTCCTGGAGCGGCACCAGTTTTGAGCTGGAGTATCAGACCTTCCAGCGCGACCGTGCCGAATTGGCGGTCAATGGCCTGGGCGGCCCCAACTGTACGCCCAATGGCGTCAGCGATTTTGATTTCCGAAGCGCGCGAGGCGCAGTGTCGCCAGCGCTGCCCACATTCTGGGATTTCCTCGGCGATACCTTTACCCAGGAATATTTCCCGGGCTTCGTGCATACCACTCGGGAAAGCCTGTCACTGGCCTTGACCAGTAACAATCACGGACAGGGCGGATGCGAGTTCTACAACCCCTTCCTGACCTCGGTGACCAACCCGGACCTGGGTAATTCGCAAGCGTTACTGGACTGGATGACACCGACCGTGTTGAGAGCAGACAAGCGCAATCAACTTGCTGTGTTTGACGCCGTCGTTGCCGGCGAAATGTTTGAGATGGCCGGTGGCATGTCGCAATTTGCTCTTGGCGTGCAGTATCGCCAGCAAAACAACAAATCGATCGCGCCTTACCTGAATGATCCCGGCTTGCCGAATGCCATTCTGGGCTGGGATGCCAGCGGGCAGGTCGACGAGACCCATTATGTCAGCAACAATTACGAGTGCTCGCAGTGTATCTTCAATTACGACCTTGATCGCAATGTGCGGGCTATTTTCTCGGAATTTTCATTGCCACTGCTGAACAACGTTGAGACTCAATTCGCACTGCGTTATGAGGACTACGGCGGTTCCATCGGTGGCGAGTTGACACCCAAGGTCGCTGCCAGCTGGCGGCCCATTGAGGAGTTGCTGTTCCGCGGTTCCTTCTCGCAGTCGTTCCGGGCGCCTAATCTCGCGGTGATAGAGGAAGGTCTGGAAGCAGGCCAGGTGACGTTCCGGGATCCATTGCGCAACCAGGCCGTGCGCGCGGGCCTGGCCGCGCTGAGCAATGCCAACGCGGAACCCAACACTACCTACAGTGTGGGTGCACCGGCCCCGGATGTTGGCAATGAATCGGCCAATACGTTCAGTGCCGGGTTCATCTGGACCCCCTATGGGGTATTGGAAGGCCTGAGTGTGACGACTGATTTCTGGCGCTTTGAGGTCAAGGACCGGGTGATGCCACAACCGGCGATCTCCTCCATCTCTGGCGAGCTTGATGCATTTGCGTCTGCAGCAACCGACCCGGCCAACTATGTGTTGAACTCTTCGCTGGCCAATGATGCCGCCCAGCCCTACGTGGCCTGCGATCCCCGTGCGCTGGAAGCGCAATGGGGTAGCGATCCGCAAGCCTCGCAGAATGAGGCCGGGCAGGTTATCGAAGGCTCCCGTCTTGACTGTGTGGTCGATCCACGTGAGTACGTAGTGCCCAATGTGGTGCGGACACAGGGCAGCACCGAGGGCGCGCTGGTAACCATCGTCAGTTCAACCATCAATGCCGGTGAGGTGATTTCCGATGGTTTTGACCTGAAGCTGGGTTATGGCTGGGAAAACGGCCTGGGTCGATTCCGTGCCAGCATGGACTTCACCTACGTCAACCAGTACACATTGAAAGATGTACCAGGCCTGGAACTGGGTCTGCTGGAAAGTGGTGTGTTTGATGCTGCCGGGACAACCGGTGACGGGATCCTGGTGCGTTCATTGCCCGATAAAAAGGGTAATCTGACCCTGAACTGGTCCAGCCACGACGTGCGTCACAGCGTCACGCTGATCAACCGGTTCATTGGTTCCTATGACGATCTGGCATACCGGAACACCTTTGAAAACGGTAATGATTATGTACGTTCGGTGGTGCGTGACAAGGTTGACAGCTACAACAGCATTGACCTGCAGTACAGCTACACCCACGAGTGGGCGGACAGCCGCCTGGGAACCAGCATCTTTACTGTGGGGGCACTTGATGCCTTTAATGCAACGTTGCCGTTCCGCTATGCCGGGGCCCTGAACTACGACGCCACGGTGTTTGATGGTCGTGGTCGACGTCTGTATGCGAGAGCTTTGTTGCAGTTCTGATATCTGTTGGCAGACTCTGACGGACAAAAAGCCATGTTGACAAAACGTCAGCAGGGCTTTTTGCCTTTTCGGCGACAACCCGGCACCTTTTTGCGGTGAAGCGAATTTCGTAGCGCCTTCTCGGGCAGCTCTTATCAATACCATAAATGCCACTCATTCCCAGTATTTATGCCGCTTGTGGCGATGTCGGTAAAACCTGATTTATTGCCATCGATAAAATGTGTGAACTGGTTCAATTTTAATTGCATTGCCCGTTTCAATTGGATACAGTTTGTGGCGATTCCCTGTAGTTCCGGTCGATCTGAAAGGATCGCACGGCCGGAGTAGTATCGAGTTGCTTGAGTTGTAGAATCATAAAAAAACGCATTTAAGCAGTGCATACGTTTCCAAATAAAAATAATCACGGGGGAAAATCCATGTCCAAATGGCTTGGTTTCCGAAATAAGACCCTGGTACTCACTAGTGTGATGTCAGGTGCAGCCTGTCTGCCAGTTTTTGCCCAGGACTCAGAAGTAGACGTAGAAGAAGTTATTGTCACCGGCTCCTATATTCGTGGCAGCCCTCTGGATGCACCCTCTCCAGTAACCACTGTTGACCGAGCGTCAATAGAAGCACAAGGCGCGGCCCAGATCTGGGACGTGATCAAAAACCTCGAAATCAACTCCGGCTCATTCACCAACGAAGGTGCGGGTGAAGGCCAGGCACTGTCAGGTACCGCCAACGTCAACCTGCGTAACCTGGGTGAGAACTCCACACTGACGCTGATCAACGGCAAGCGTCAGGTATCTGCCGCAACCGTGACCCGCAGCGGCGGTGAGTTTGTCGATATCAATACCATTCCGCTGGTCATGGTCGAGCGCGTTGAAGTGCTCACCGATGGCGGTTCTGCCCTGTACGGCTCCGACGCCGTTGCCGGTGTGGTCAACGTGATCATGCGTACCCAGTTTGAAGGCCTTGAAGTGTACGGTGATGTCCAGGCACTGGAAAATGCCACCGATCGACAGGATAAAACCGGCAGTGTGATCTGGGGCTGGGCCAGTGACAGTGGCGATACACACTTTGTGTTGTCAGGTGAAATGTTCCGCCGTGATCCTGTGCCAGTCGAGTTCGGCAACTTTTACGACGAAAATGCCCAATACACAGGTGTCGTGGGTGGCATGGCCGGCAACATCAGCGCCACCATGGCCAATCCGGCGTTTGGTTCACGAATCAACACGGCGTACATCAACAGCGCGCTGACTCAGCGCAACATTGCCGAAGGCGGCTCTTCCAACACCGTGTTGACCGATCCACTGTGTGATGACCTGACCTCGGCTGACGGCCGGCCGTTCTTTACCGGCACCCGTACCGACCGTCGCGGCGCCAACAGCGGCACTTGTCGCGAGTTCACCGAAGAATGGAACTTTATGAGCGTGGGTATGGAGCGTGACAGCATTGCTGGCGCGTTCAATCATACCTTTAATGACAATGCCGAGTTCTACTCGTTCTTCCAGTATTCCGATACCACAATTGAACGCTCCGATTCCGGTGCGCACGGCTCTCGTGGCCCGACTGTGTTCCTGGCAGCGCCAGGCTCTCACGCCGGTAACCCTGCGTTTGGTGGTTATGGCATTGGCATGACCGCCGAGTTGGGTTATTACGCCGGCAAGGCGGGACTGCCACGCCCGACCAGCATCCCCAACGCTCCGAATACCCTGGCCAATGGCGGTCTGAATGTACCGTTCTACGCCAGCGTGCAGGATTCCAACACCCCGCGTATGGGTGGTAATTCCAACATCACCGAGTCTGAAACACTGGGTATCCAGGCTGGTGTCAAAGGTGAGTTCTATGCCTTTGATGATCGCCGTTTCAACTACGATGTTGGCTACTCCTGGAGCGGCACCAGCTTCGAGCAGGAATACCAGACCTTCCAGCGTGACCGTGCAGAACTGGCGGTAAACGGTCTGGGCGGTCCGAACTGTACGCCTAACGGTATCAGCGACTTCAACTTCCGTGATGAGCCGGGCCCCTTTGGCGGCGCGCTTCCCACCATGTGGAATGTCAGTAACCAGGCTTACTACAAAGGCTACACGCAGACTTTCTTCCCCGGCTTTGTATTCACTACACGGGAAAGCATCTCTCTGGCACTGACCAGTAACAACCAGGGCCAGGGCGGCTGTGAATTCTACAACCCCTTCCTGACCCAGATGACCAATCCGGATCTGGCCAATAGCGATGAGCTGATGGAGTGGATGGCGCCTACGGTCAAGCGCGCTGACAAGCGTAACAAGTTGGGCGTCATCGACGCGGTTCTGTCAGGCGAACTGGTAGAAATGCGCGGTGGCATGGCACAGTTTGCGGTCGGTGGTCAGTACCGGATGCAGAACAACAAATCCATTGCCCCGGCGATGAACCAGCCTGGACTGGCTAATGCCATTCTGGAGTGGGGCACCAACGGACAGCCCAATACCACACATTACGTCAGCAACAACTTCGAGTGTTCGGAATGTATCTTCAACTACAGCAACGACCGCAACGTCTCCGCTGTATTTGGTGAGCTGTCATTGCCGCTGATTGAGAATGTGGAAACCCAGATAGCCCTGCGCTACGAGGATTACGGCGGGAACATCGGCAGCGAGGTAACCCCCAAGGTGGCGCTGAGCTGGCGGCCGATGGATACCCTGTTGCTGCGTGGCTCGTTCTCGCAGTCCTTCAGGGCGCCCAACGTCGGTATCGTGGAAGAGGGTCTGGAATCCTCCAGCAACACCTTCCGTGATCCGCTGCGTAACCAGGCGGTTCGTGCCGGTCTGGCCGATGTCAACAATGACAACGCGCTGCCCAACTTTACCTACACCCTGGGTGGCCCGGCGCCTGATGTTGGCAACGAGTATGCCGATACCTTCAGTGCCGGTTTTGTCTGGACACCAGCAGGTCGTCTTGAAGGTCTGAGCCTGACCGCCGATGCCTGGCGTTTTGAGCTGACTGACAAGGTGCTGCCGCAGCCCGGTATTTCCGCGATTGCGGACGAACTGGCGCTGTTCCAGCAGGCTGCTGCAGACCCCTCGAACTATGTTCTGAATGGCACCATCCCGTCCAGTCGTACCGGCGAGTGGGCCAACTATGAACAGCTGACGCCTTGTGATCCGAATGCTCTGGCAGCCCAGTTCGGTACCGATCCCAGCACTCAGGGTACACCGGGTGGCGAGACCGGCTTCCGTGATGTGCAGGCTGGTTCACGTCTGGACTGTGTGGTCAACCCGGCCGCCTATCAGATCGAAGGTGTGGTTCGAACCTTTGGTGTGAGCACCGGTGCATTGACCACGACCCAGCTGAGCACCATCAACGCGGGTACCATCATTGCTGACGGTATTGACGTGAAGGCCAGTTACGGCTGGACCAATGATCTGGGGCGCTTCCGCCTTGGCCTGGACTACACGCATGTTAATCAGTACACACTGAAAAATGTGCCGGGTCTGGAACTGGGTCTGCTGGAAACCGGCGTGTTTGACGCGGCCGGCACCACCGGTGACGGTAACCTGGTGCGTTCATTGCCAGACAACAAGGGCAACATCAGCCTGAGCTGGATGAGCAATGGCAATCACGGGGCCTCCATCATTACGCGGTTCATCGGTTCGTACAGCGATCTGGCTTACGAAAACACCTTTGCCACCGCCAATGATGAAGTCCGTGCCTTGTTGAGCCGCAAGATCGACAGCTACCATAGTGTTGATTTGCAGTATAACTACACGCATCAGTGGGCCAATCAGGCCTTCGGTACCTCCGTGTTCACGGTGGGTGTGCTGGATGCGTTCAATGCTGACCTGCCGTATCGCGAAGCCGGTTCCATCAACTACGACGCAGCTGTGTTTGATGGCCGCGGTCGTCGTCTGTATGCCCGCGCGCTGTTGCAGTTCTGATAGCGTAACAGGTTAAAAAAAAGGCCCCGTTCGCGGGGCTTTTTTTTGCCCGGCGCATTCGCATCAACATGAGTGATAACGCTTATGCTTTCAGTTTATGGCGGTAAAGAAGACAGAGGATGCAGCATGGCAATAGCGCCACCCGCAGGGCGGTACCAAAACAATTTTCATATTCTCCGTGCTCCTTTATTTTCGTTAGCGCCCTTAGAATTGTGAGCGGGTTCAAATTTGATTGCATTGCTTGTTGCAATTCGATACAGTTTTTGCAGATTCCCTGAAGTACCGGCACCCCAGGGACAGGCCGCCGGTGTAGTAGCGAGTTGCTTTAGCTAATGACGAGTAGAGCAGTACGTTCCTAAAATAATAATCACAGGGGGAATACCCATGTCTAAATGGCCTGGTTTCCGAAGAAAGGCTCTGGTACTCACCGGGGTTATGTCGAGTGCAGCCTGCCTGCCTGTTCTGGGTCACGCGCAGGACAATCAAGAAGCAGATATCGAAGAAGTTATTGTCACCGGGTCCTACCTGCGGGGCAGCCCGCTGGATGCACCCTCGCCCGTGCAGGTTGTTGACAGAGCGTCAATAGAAGCACAAGGGGCCGCCCAGATCTGGGACGTCATCAAAAACCTTGAAGTCAATTCCGGTTCAATCAGTAATGAAGGTTCTGATGGCGGTAATGCGGCCATGGGCAACGTGTCCGGCATGGCCAACGTCAACCTGCGCAACCTGGGGGAAAACTCCACGCTGACGCTGGTCAACGGCAAGCGCATGGCGCCGGCGGCAACCACGACGCCCACCGGTGGCGAATTTGTTGATATCAATACCATCCCGTTGGTCATGGTGGATCGGCTGGAAGTACTGACCGACGGTGGTTCAGCGCTTTATGGTTCGGATGCGGTGGCCGGTGTGGTCAACGTCATCATGCGGACCCAGTTTGAAGGCCTGGAATTGTATGGCGATGTTCAGGCGATCGAAAAAGACATGGGCAACCAGGATCGCACCCTGAGTGCCATCTGGGGTTGGACCAACGATACCGGTTCTACCCATTTTGTAATCTCCGGCGAAATGTTCCGCCGCGACCCGGTACCCATCACTGCGGCCCGTTATTTTGATGAAAAGTCCGAATTCACCGGCACGGTGGGTGGTTTTGGCACACCGTTGGTTAATGCCGCGTTCGGTTCCAATGTGAACCCGGCATACCTGAATGAAGAAGTGCGTGCTCAGGCCATAGCCGAGGGTGGCAACAGCGATGCCCGATATACTGATCCACTGTGCTTCGAACTCACTGCCGAAGACGGGGCCCCGTACTTTGTTGGCACGCGCACGGCAGACCGGGGTGAGCCCAGTTCAAGTTGTCGCCAAAACACGTTCCAGTGGGACTTGCTGAATGTTGGTATGGAGCGCGACAGCGTCGCGGGTGCCTTCGATCACGCCTTCAGTGATACCGTCGAGTTTTATTCCTTTGCCCAGTATTCCAGCAGTGATATCGAACGCTCAGATTCAGGTGCCTACACCAGTCGCGGGCCGACCATGTTCCTGGCGCAGCCAGGCGCACATATCGGCAACCCTGCCTGGGGTGGTTACTCTATTGGTCAGCCCATGGAGCTGGGTTATTTTGCGCCCGCTATCGGGCTGGCGCGACCGACTGCTGCGGATATCACCAATGCGCCGACGGACATCAGAAACGGTGGTTTGAACGCACCGAGTTACGCCAACATGAATATCGGCAGCTCGCCGCGCATGGGAGGTGGCAACCAGGTTAGCCGCACTGAAGCACTTGGCGTGCAGGCGGGTCTCAAGGGCGAGTTTATCGCCATGGATAACCGCCGCTTCAACTACGACGTCAGCTACTCCTGGAGTGGTACCAGCTTCGAGCTCGAGTACAAAACCTTTCAGCGTGATCGCGCGCATCTGGCGGCCAATGGTCTGGGCGGTCCTAACTGCACACCCAACGGTGTCCCGGATTTCGACTTCCGCAGCGCTCGGGGCCATATCTCACCCGCCATTCCCACGGGCTGGGATTTTGTTGGCGCCAGTATGACGCAACTGTTTTTCCCCGGCTTTGTGTTTAATACCTATGAATCGCTGTCCTACGCGCTGACCAGTAATAATCACGGCAAGGGCGGTTGTGAATTTTACAACCCTTTCCTGACCCGACAGGCAGATCCGAGTATGGCCAACTCGCAGGAGCTGGTGGACTGGATGATGCCGACCATCCGTCGTTCGGACAAACGTAACAAACTGGGTGTGTTTGATGCGGTGCTGGCCGGGGAGATGTTTGAAATGGCTGGCGGCATTTCACAGTTTGCCGTGGGTGTTCAGCATCGTGAGCAGAATGCCAAGTCGATTGCACCGGAAATGAATCAGCCGGGGCTCAATGCCATCGCGGGCTTCGGCCCTGGCGGGGTGCCCGACGAATACCGCTATGTGTCAAACAACTTCGAGTGTTCGGAATGTATTTTCAATTATGATCATACACGAAGCACACGGGCAGCTTTCATGGAGCTGTCACTGCCGTTTTTGAGCAATATCGAATCCCAGATAGCCTTGCGCTACGAAGACTACGGTGGTCAGATAGGCGGTGAATTGACGCCCAAAGTGGCACTGAGCTGGCGGCCAACTGATTCCTGGTTGTTCCGCGGTTCGTTCTCGCAATCCTTCCGGGCCCCCAATATCGGTGTGCAGCTGGAAGGTCTGGAATCCAGTTCCACCACCTTCCGTGATCCGATCAGTGCCCAGGCAGTGCGTGCCGGCATGGTACCGCCCACTAACGACAATGCTGAGCCGGAAACCACCTACACAGTAGGCTCGCCAGCACCAGATATCGGCAACGAGTACGCCGATACGTATAGTGCCGGGTTTATCTGGACGCCACAGGGACGCCTGCAGGGTTTAACCGTCAGTGCTGACTTCTGGCGCTTTGAAGTGGAAGACAGGGTGATGCCACAACCAGGTATCTCCGCCATTGGTGGCGAGATAGCTGCCTTTGAAGTGGCAGCCGCCAATCCGGACAACTATGTCTATAACGGCACTATTTCCAGCAGTCCTTCGGCCGCTTATGCAGGCCTGAATCCGTACGAGTCGTGTGACCCACAGGCGTTGTCGGCACAGTGGGGTGACGATCCGGAAAACTCCAAAACCCCGGGCGGGCAGGTAATACCGCTGTCGCGGCTGGATTGTGTGGTTGATCCGCGCACGTATATTGTTGATGGCGTGGTGCGCTCTGCAGGCAGCACAACCGGTGCTCTGGTGACTATCAGTTCAGCGGCCATCAACGCCGGCGAGGTGACTGCCGATGGTGTCGATCTGAAGGCATCCTATTCATGGGATACCGATCTGGGTCGCATCCGCATCGCTTCTGATTTCACATTCGTTAATCAGTACAAACTGAGCAACGTGCCCGGTCTGGAGCTGGGGCTGCGTGAAACCGGTCTGTTTGATGCGGCCGGCACGACTGGCGACGGTCTGCTGGTGCGTTCGTTGCCTGATAAAAAAGGTAATCTGACGTTGAGCTGGACAACCCCCAGCATGAAGCACACCTTTACCGTGATCAACCGGTTTGTCGGCTCCTATGACAACCTGGCCTACCAGGATACCTTTGATAACGGCAATGACTATGTGCGTTCAATCGTCAATCGTGAGATTGACAGTTACCACAGCGTTGATCTGCAGTACAACTATGTGCACGAATGGGCCAACCCGAATCTGGGCACAACCCTGCTGACGGTTGGTGCGCACGATGCCTTTAATGCTGATCTTCCGTTCCACTACAGCGGTGCGCTTAACTACGATGCCTATCAATTTGATGGTCGTGGTCGCCGTCTGTATGCGCGGGTGCTGATGCAGTTCTAATCGGGCAGGGCACACGCTTCAAAAAAAGCAAAAGGGGGACAGGTTATCCGTAACCTGTCCCCCTTTTGCTTTCATCAATGTACATGCCGGACTAGAATAATTCGTCCGGCACCTCGGGCAATGTTTCGAAACCGGGGTAAGCGAAGTAGTAACCCTGAAACAGATCCACTCCTTCATTGGCCAGCCACCGGTATTCTCCCTCGCGTTCCACGCCCTCGGCCAACACGTCGATGTTGAGTTTGCGACAGGTGAGGATAACGCCCTGGATGATGGCCTGCCGAGCGGGTTTCATGTCCACATGGTCAATCAGAGCCCGGTCGATCTTGATGTAGTCGGGCTGAAACTCGGCCAGCAGATTAAGTCCAGAGAATCCGGCACCAAAGTCATCAATGACGGTGGTGAAACCAAGTTTCTTGTAGGTCTCGATGATGCTGACCAAATGAGCTTTCTCACGCACTTCCTCGCTCTCGGTCACTTCAAAGTGAATTTTGTCCAGCGGGAAACCGAATTCCCTGGCTGCCGCCAGCGTGGTGCGTATACACAGCTCGGGTCGGTATACAGCGTTGGGCGTAAAATTGATATTCAGAGCCACCTTGAGATTCAGTCTGGTCGCCAGCTCAATGGCCCTGACGCGGCAGGTTTGATCGAAATTGTACAGATTGTCGCTGTTGATCTGCTTTTGTACATAGGCAAATCCTTGGCCCTCCGGGCCGCGGGCGAGCGCCTCGTAAGATACGATTTCGCGCGTGCTGGCCCGAACAATAGGCTGAAAAGCAAAGCTCAAATCGAACCTGTGGTGGTCGTTGTCCCGACATCCGCTGCAGCCCAGCTCCTGCGTATCGGCGTTATGTAACTTGATGGTTTGCAATACAACCTCACTATATCCGTGTTTTCTCTTTCCGTGTCTTCTCTTGTATTTAACGCAAGCTTATCACGTTGAAACTTATTGAGAAAACTGCTCCGAAGAATTCCACGTTCATACTATCGGGTGACAAATTTCCGGCTGTACCGGCCCAGGATGGCGCCAATAATCAGTAGCAAACTGCTTAAACTGAAGGTCAGCCGGAAATCCTGCTGCCAGTCGATCAGCAGGCCGGCCGCCGCCGGCCCGAGGAGCTGCCCCAGTGCAAAAAAAACGGTGACAAAACTCACCGCCATGGCCGCATGCTGTGGTTTGACAGTGCTGGTTGAGGCGGCCAGTATCGACGTGAACAGGCCGCTGACCGAAGCTCCCATCAGTACATAGTGCAAAATGAACATCGCCGTTCCTGCCTGCAGCACAGGCAGAATGGTGGCGATACACGACAGTAACATACATATCAGCAGGGCATTAGCATGTCCTATGCGATCAGCGGCCCAACCCCACGCGGGGCCGGCAAATACCGATAACAGCCCCATCACCGCCACCAGTCGGCCGGCGATAATTGCGTTGACGCCGGATTCCAGCGCAAAACTGTACATAAACAGCGTCTGCACAATGTATGTCGCACCGACAATACCGTAGACCGCACCGATAACCATCACATGTCGATTTCGGTATACGCTGGCCAGACCATGTCGGACGCTCACCGCCTCACTGTGTCTCGGTGGTTCCCGCAGCAGCGCCGCGATCAATAACAATGTCACCACGGCGCTGATAAAAAAAATGCCCCAGACCAGCCTCCATGCGGTCGGCCCGGCGGCATCAGTCAGTGCCGGTACCAGTGCACCGCTGATCAGAATGCCCAGGCCGACGCCGCTGTTGGCAAAACCGATGACTGTGCCGCGCCGGTCCGGGTACCAACTGCCGAGCAGCGAGATCAATGGCGTGAAGGCAAAGGCGGTGCCGAAACCCAGCAGCACCATGGCCAGCAACAACCAGCTATAAGCCGACACCTGACTCAATAGCAAAAAACCGCTGGCTGCCAGGCCCAGCCCGATCATGATGGCCCGTTTGCCACCGAAGCGGCCGGCAAACACACCGGCATACAGCAGCAAGCTCAGATACCCCATGGCAGTGACCGTACCCAGATTGGCCGCCTGCGCATAGCTCAACCCCAGATCTTCGCGCATGGCAGGCAACACCAGGCCATAGGCCAGGCGCGCAAAGACCACGGTGACCAGCGTGCACAGAATGCCCAGTCCGCTGAGCAGGTATACCGGTGGTCGCTGTATGACCGTCGATGCAGTTGGGGTGGGGGTAGCGGGACTGGACAAGTGTGGTGACTCTCAACTTGAAGATGGTGAAATTAGCCCGGGCCGTTTGACGAACCGCAATGTAAACGCCATTCAGTTTAGCAGACTTGGGCGAACTCTACTTTGTTATACACGACCAGGCCTGCGCTTTTTCAGCTGTTGATATCGCAGCATGTGCGGGACTGGTTGAAGGCAATCGCTGCAACGCTATATCCCTGGTTTTGATAGACAGGGATGGTGCCACATGTTTCAGAAAAACCGCTTCCGCCTTGGCACCATTAAAGTAGATGTGTTTTATCTGCTGATGCCGCCCAAGAAAATCAGCAAAGTCGTTGGGCACGATGGATGACGTAACAATATCGGAATCCAGACTGCCAGTACGTGTGCATGTATGTAGCACATCCCACAAGGCAACCTGCTTTTCCTGTAACGCAACCAGTCTGTCAGCGTAAGGCGTGTCGTGGGGTATGTTGAGTAATGTTCCCAGGATGGTCCAGAAACTGTTGCGTGGATGCGCATAGTATTGTTGCGCACGCAATGAGGCCACCCCGGGCATGGAGCCCAGTATCAATATTCGGGCGTCGGCTCGGGACACCGGATCAAAACTGTGGATACGGAAAGACATAGTGTCATGCGGGCCAATTGTCAGCCGTTGTCGGATTACTTAACAGTAACGTCATCAATTTGTCACTCGATCCCATTAGTCTAACCCACTGTTGTATACAAACCAATTGAACAGTCTTTGCAACCCTGGCACCTCTGATGACAGTCAACGAACAGCGGGAAGCGCTGCTTGCCATTATCGAACAGAACGCAATCACAACACTTTTTCAGCCCATTGTGTCCACGCTGGAAAAGCGTATCGTGGGGTATGAGGCGCTGTCCCGAGGGCCCTCCAACAGTCCCTTGCATTCTCCGCTGACCCTGTTTGCAACAGCAAGGCATTTTGGTCTGCTGACCGAGCTGGAGATACTGTGCCGATATAGTGCGGTCCAAAGTTTCTGCGAGGCTGGATTTGAGGGGCAGCTGTTTCTCAATGTGTCCCCGGAGAGTCTGCTGGAGCAGCAACATTATCCCGGCCGGACGCTGTCAATTCTCAGACAGTTTGGCATCACACCTGATCAGGTTGTCATAGAGTTGACCGAACACTCACCTATCGACAACGTGGGGCTGCTGCAGAGCGCACTACATCATTACCGTGACATGGGGTTCTCAATTGCACTGGACGATCTGGGCGCTGGTTACTCAAGCCTGCGCCTGTGGACCGAACTGCAGCCGGAGTTCGTCAAAATTGATCGCCATTTCATTGATGGTATCCACCGTGACCCGCTGAAGCGCGAATTTGTCGGCTCGATAATGAACATGGCCAAGGCCTCGCGTTCTCATGTCATCGCGGAGGGCATTGAACTTGCTGAGGAGTTGCGGGTGCTGGAGAGCATGGGCGTTGACTGGGTGCAGGGATACTGGCTGGGCCGACCTGAAATTGTACCGGTCGCCAATGCCCAGGCACTGCAGGCAAAACTTGATCTGGAGGAGTCCCCCGCATCGGACGCGGGACTGCATAGCCTGATCATTGATGTAGAAGGTGTGCATGTCAGCGAGAAAGTCAGCCAGGTGTTGCAGCGCTTTCAGCAACAGCCCAGTCTCAACAGTCTCGCAGTGCTTGACGACGACAATATGCCCGTGGGCACGGTTCACTGTCACGCCCTGAGCCAGGCCATGCTGAAACAGTACGCCCACGAGCTGCATGGCCGCAAACCCATCGGGCACATGATGGACAAGGACTGCCTGGCGGTGGATGTGCAGCAAAGCCTGCAGCGTGTCAGTCGCCTGCTGACCAGCCGGGCACGGCAGCGGCTGGAGGAAGACTTCATTATCACCCGGGATGGCAAATACGTAGGCCTGGGCCGCGTTATTGATGTATTGCGTCAGATTACCGAGCTGCAGATCAGGCAGGCGCAATTTGCCAACCCGCTGACCCTGTTACCGGGAAATATCTCCATACAGGAGTGCCTGCAGCGCTTGTTAACGAACCGGCTGGCGGCGCATTTGTGTTATATCGATCTGGATTCGTTCAAGCCATTCAACGATGTCTATGGCTACGGTAAGGGAGACGAAGTCCTGCTGGGTCTGGCACAACTGCTACGGGACTGTTGTGATCCGGAGCAGGATTTTGTCGGCCATATTGGTGGCGATGATTTTATGCTGGTGTTGCGATGCCAGGACTGGCAAGAGCGCCTGCAGTCGCTCAACCGCAGTTTTCAGGCGCTGTGCCGGCAGCTCTATAAACCTGAGCATATCAACGCTGGCGGGTTTAATGCGCCTGATCGTGACGGTGAATGGCGCTGGTATGATCTGCTCAGCCTTTCTGTTGGTGTGTTGGCGCTGTCTGACGACGCCGATGATATTGTGAATGCCAGCCAGCTGGCTGAGCTGGCATCCCGCAATAAACATGAAGCCAAAAAAATCAGAGGCTTCAGCGTTGTCTGCAATCAGTTGAGTGAGTTGCTAAACAACACCACCTTCCCGACGGCTGTCGATTCGGCCCGCCTCCAGTAATCTGACTGCCCGGATCAGGGGCAGCATGACCACTGCGAAGGCAAGTACCGACCACACACCCAGCAGATTGAGCGCGGCGCTGATACCATGTGTATCAGCGAGGTAGCCGACAAAGGGTCCGGTCAAAATGAACCCGAAGCGGAACAGCAGACTGTTCAGTGAATTCACTGTCGCCCGAAACCGTCCGGGAATACGTCGATTCAGGGCATTGGCCAGAATAACCTGATACAGCCCCCGGCAGAAAAACAGCACAAAACACAGTGCCACGCCAGCCCAGCCACCCAACCAGGCCATGCCGAAGATGCCAATCACCGGCAATACGCCGATAACTACCAGCGCAAACACGGCTCCTGTGCTTTTTTCCAGGGCGTAGCTGCATTTACTGGCCAGTGCCACGGTCAGGCTTTGTGCAAACCACAACGCGCCGAACAGCGCCAGCGACAGCCCCATGTCGTCCCAGTATGGTTGTATCAACCAGGCCACATGTATGGTCGCCAGGTTGTACACCTGTCTCTTATACACATCTCCGAGCCCACGAGACAGGCAGAAATCTC
>CAJXPR010000070.1 GCA_913058135.1 uncultured Gammaproteobacteria bacterium | reverse complement strand
GAGTAGATCGTCGGCAGCGTCAGATGTGTATAAGAGACAGCGATAAAACCGGCTGCTTTTAGCTTTTCAATTTGCTGATTGGTCTGAAGCAACCTGGATTCGATGTCTTGTTCGCTGGCATTGGGGCCCAGTGACAACACCGCCTCCCCAAAATCTACGACTGCAATGGGCGTACTTAACGCCAACTGGCTGTGGATGGGTTCGAGTGTTTTCATTAAGAGCCAGCTGGTCATTAAACCGCTACCAGCAATAGACAAAGTAATAGAGGCCATAAATGGCCAAAGCGTGGTCTTATTCATAGCCTCGCTCCTTCAACAACTGAGAGATGGCATCAGCAACAGAAAGGCCTTTGCGCGTTAACTGTTTAATCGCGTTTACATCTTCTGCACGGGACGAGTACAACAGCTTGTGAAACGGATCGACAATGAGGCGGCCAATCCCGGTGCCCATTTCGGTAATAAAGAAAATCTCGGAATAGACACCCGTGACGGTATGAACCGTTTTCAGGTATTCATAGCCGCCTTCACCTAGTGGCAAGCGGCCTTCTTTTTTGAGCGCGTTGATGGTTTCAGCTTTTTGGCCAAGCAGGTACATATTGGCCGAGTTTTCAGCGATGGCTTTACCTGTTGGGCTGTCATACAAATCGTTGACCGACTGCGTTACCGTTACAGCACTGCCGCCATATTTTCGAAATCGACGGTAACCCGTCTCAATGAACTTACCGACATCACCTTGAGTCAGCAGATCCCAAGCTTCATCAATGAACACAATCTTGCGACGATCCCGCTCACCTAAGTACATCTCTTGTTGGATTTGGTAGATAAGCTGAAGCAACACTACTTGTTGTAGATGCTTACGCCCCTTAAGCTCTTCTAACTCCAGAACGGTGAAACGGTTTTTGAAGCGAATATTGTTGTGGCCATTAAAGAATCGGCCATATTCGCCCTGTGTCGTAAACGGATAGAGCTGCTCACCCACGTCTTGCACACGTCGGTCTTCATGATTTTTTAAAGCCTCTGCCACATCATCAACCAACATGGCACGACCTTTTTTCTCCCACAGTTCACGGGTCTGACGCTTTAGGTTTGCCATCTGAAAATCGGTTAATGACTGCGTAGGTGCGGCCATTGCGGCCAATAACCCAACCAACACATCCGCTTCTTCGTCATAGTCCTCAACGATTTCAAACGGATTTAAGCAAATGCCACTGTCTCGCCCGAACTGTAAGAACTCACCGTCATAGACTTCACACAGCTTTTCATAAGAGCGGCCAACATCAATCACCCAGCATTGCCCGCCTTCTGATAGGTAGGAGGAGATGATTTCGTTCACCAGGAATGACTTACCCGATCCCGATTGCGCCGCGATGCAACAATTGTAATTACTGCCCGAGTCATAAAGGGACACACTCATGATCTGGCCATTACGGGAAACAAAGTTAATCACCGGCGTGCCAGTGCCTTTCCAATCCGCAAACAAAGGCAACAGAGGGATCACATGCCGTGTCGCCATGGTCTTGAATCGAAACAAGTCGTTCATCGCCTGGCGGTCGGCACCAAATGGCAGGGCATTCAGAAAAATGGGCAAACAGAAGTACTTGTCTTCCATCAGCTCAAATCCGAGTTCTTTGAAATAGGTTCGAGCATTTGAAACAGAACTGATGGACGCTTCTTCCGTTGGGGAAAACAGCGTCAAAGTCATATTTGCCCGAATAGGACGATCACCTTCTTGCAAAGCTTCAAAAAGAACATCAAATCTCTTTTTCTTGGCTGCAAGCACCGGCACAAACTTGAGCATCGGGCCATAGGCCTGATTGACCGCCCACTGACGCTTCGTCTCTAAACGAGATCGCATCGCCTCAGCTGAGGGAAAGTGAATGGTGACATTTAGCAAAAAGCTGCCGCGTAAACCGCGACTGCCCGTCATCATATCGCCCGCAAAACTTGCGGCATGACCAAACCAGATCCGCTCAGGCAAGCGTTTAAACGATAAGGTTTTAACTCGGTAATCGCCCAGCATCAGACCTTGGCTATCCACCTTGATAGCTCGGTCATAATCCAACACTTGCTCCCGAAGTGGTTTATCTGCCTCACTGCGGATTGGTGATGGATTACGCCAGGAAGCATCTTTTCCCCAGTTAAGCTGAGCACTTATTGCCGCGAGCCAGTTTCGGTCAGTCATCTCAGTGACGCGAAAACCAACCGTTGCCAGCGCTTGCGAGAAAGAAGCCCGAAGCGCGGATGCTCGACTCAACTCACGCTCCGTCGGAATAGGACTTTCCAAAGGCAATTTGCAGGTGACGATCAGTTGAAAGTTGCGTACCTGAGTCTGGGTCGATTCTTCTATCGATTGAACCGTGCCCCCATCGAGGAAATCCGCACGTTTGCGTATCGACGCCCTAAGCAATGGATCAGATTGACGATGCCGTAAGCCCATCATGCGCTGAAGGTCGGTTTGAATATCAGGCGAGGCGTAAAGGCCAAATTGCAGCAAAGTGTCTTTTGGCCAGTCGTTGTTGAGTAGAACATTAACCCTGTCTGCAACAGACTCATCACCACCCGGCAATGGGTCACATAGAAAACCAAAGCCAACACTTTGGTCTTCCATGAAAAACAGTTGCTCATCGTCTGAATAGGCCAATACTGGCAATAGCTCTGAAGCGCGTTGTCCTGAATACAAAGAGGCTTTCATTAACGCCCCTCCAACCAAGCAGAAAGGTCATAAGGACGACCTCGGCTGATGCGACCATCATTGGCGACAATGAAAGGCACACCTTGAATGCCCAGAATTTGAGCCGTCACCAAGGTACGCTGCATTGGTTCTAAGTTGCAGGCATCATCCTGTTCTAGGTTACCAATCCGGCCATTCAGCAATGCATCGGTGGCCGCTTTCTTGTCACGCGCACAGCCAAGCTGGCGAACCTGACGCTCTGAATCTGGACCAAGCACTGGCACAGGGAGAATTTGGAAGGTGTATTCTTTGGTTAACGGCAGGGCTTGTTTCAAAAGCTCATGGCAATGTGGGCACCGAGGGTCAACAAAGACCACCACTTTCTTTTTGCCTTCGCCTAAAGTCAGTGGGTTCAAATCAGCCATTTTTAAGCCAAGGCGACTTAAGTCCAGCGTGTTTCCCGCTTCTCGAATTTCTTCAAGGCTGGTAAGCGGCTTTTTGGACCAGGCATCATAGAGCGTGCCATCAATGACGAACCGGCCACTGTCTGACATAAAAATAATACGGTTATTGCTTTCGACCGCTTTCATACCCGTGACAGGTAAAGAAACCATGCCGTCAATTTTGCCAACGGGCGACACTTCAGACACAGGTTCAGCTTGAACAAAAGGAGACAGCGCAAGCGCCAGAATAAATGGAGATAGTTTTCGCATGAGGAGTCCTCGTTAATGTAAATCGAGGCTCCAGTCTATGCAGTTGTCCTATGTGGACTCGGTTAGATAGATTGAAGAATTGAATACCTTACTAAATAGCTGCTCCGAAGTGTAGATCACCTGCGAAGGTGAACTCAGTGTTGAATGAGCGATCAGATAAGTCTCCAAACCGCACTTTACAGAAGCACTTGGTGGTTTTGAAACCGCCCCCTACAGGTAGATTTCGAGAGGCCTTCTCTCATCAGAAATACAGATCCAAAAGGTATTAACCTTTTGTTCGTGGCACACGCCAGCACAACACTTTGATTTTATCGCGCTGTTTTTGGTGAACAGGAATAATGCGCCACTTACTAACGGTAAATCGGTGTCACTTTCGATAATCGCGGCAAGGCCGTTGATGGACTTTCTAAAATCGACACTTTCACGATACAGATAAATCTCTAGTGAGCTCAGCATGCCTTTCATGATAGCGCACCGATGAGTTCAGCCAGGTTACTTACTGGCGTGCATTGGGGATTGCGCAGTTCGATATCATTGACGAAGAGTGTCATGTTGGCGGTTGCCACTTGGGCCTGATACTGAGTTATCTTTTCAACGACTTCTGCTCTAACAAAACCTTGAGATGCGCCAGTGTTGTTGAGTTGCTGGCGCTTGGCAGAGAACGTTGAGGGATTGAGTTGATTGAGCTTACAAAATGTGAGTGTTGATAATGAACTCGATTCAGATTGCTTGATTAGCGTTTGCCATTATTGGTTGGTGCATCGTTTGCCATTTTAAATCTCCTTATGGTTGGAGACTTGATCTTATTCTGCGTGTTAGGTGATTAGAATGCGCGGTTTATGAGGCGCTTACGCTCGATTTGCAAGTTCGTCGAGGAAAGCAGATATTCAGAGTAATAAGGCTCTGTTTTGCCGGAGAAATACGATTTTGCATCTGGCTTATCAACCTCCCGCGGGAAACCTACTAAGCGGATGATGTTATGGCAATCTATCGTTGTCGCTGGCAGGTGAAGTTGCGATTCAAAGAGTTGAAATCCCATACAAACTTGCAGAAATTTATGGCGGCACAGAAAGCGATTGTAGATGGTTTGGTATGGTCAAGCCTGCTCGCTCTGATCATTCGGCGAAGCGTCTTTCTTCAAATCATGCCATCAGTCTAGCTATTCAAGGCCGCCAAAAATGTGGAAATTTGGCTGTTGCCGATCTTGAAAGCATCAGCCAGCACGCATGGTCAGAAATAGCGGAGAGGATAGATTGGGCGACCCGTTATATAACGAAGAACGCCCAAAAAGCCCAACAGTCAAAAGACAAACAAAACATCACGTTAGATGGGATACTGCATGGGCTTAATTCTTAAGGTCCAGTCTATGAATGAATGCCCTGAATGCGAAATTTAAAGTTGCCTCATTCAGGAGGCAACCGTAAAAGGAAAATACTAATCCCGAGGAGGGAAGCCTGCTTCAATTAGAGCATAGGAGACCTTTTCAACTGATAATGAAGTTTTTACCGTCACCTTACGAGTCGGAGGATCAGTTAAAACTGTAGCCTCTGGGTCTATATCCTTAATTGCTTTAGTTACCGTCCGGGCGCAGCCCCCACATGTCATATTTTCTAAATGAAATTGCATTTATATACCTCCAGTTTGGTTTGAGTACTTCTGATTGTAGGGCTTTCCACTGTTGTAAGGTCAAGGTCTAAACTCATTTCACTCTGATATCTTTTCACTAAAGATTGACTATACTTTCTGCGTTTTTTCTTAATGACAGATTTCTTACTATAACGTAAAACACCGGCGTAAGTAGTAATCCAAAGAAGGTTACACCAAGCATACCGGCAAACACTGCAATACCCATGGCGTGACGCATTTCTGCTCCAGCACCACTAGCTAGTACAAGAGATATCACACCAGCAATAAATACAAGAGAAGTCATCAAAATAGGACGCAAACGTAAGTACGCTGCCTCGAGTACGGCCCCAAGCGGTGATCGTCACTAATTCTCCTGAGTCCTTGCAAAATCAACGATTAAAATGGCATTTTTTGCGGCCAGCCCGACTAAAACAACGAAGCCAATTTGAGTATAGATGTTATTATCACCGTTTAGATCCATATACCGCCAATTGCAGAAAGGAGTGCCATTGGTGCAATAAGCAGCACAGCAAATGGAAGCGACCAACTGTTGTACTGAGCGGCAAGAATCAAGAATGCAAAGAATACCGCCAATGGGAAAATATACAGTGCGGAATTGCCCGCTAATTTTTCCTGATAGGTCAGATCAGTCCATTCGTACGCCATACCTTCAGGTAGATTTTCCTTAACTATTTTCTCAATAGCATCTGTAGCCTGACCAAAAGAATATCCTGATGCAGTACCTCCCGTAATATCAGCGGATGGATAGCCGTTGTATCTCATAACGCGATCAGGATCTGAAGTTAGTTTGATATTGATCAATACTTATAAAGGGATCATATCACCAGCAGAATTCCTGACTTTCAATAATCCAATATCGTCTGCCTGCATACGGAATGGGGCATCAGCTTGAGTTATTACACGGTAGGTACGGCCAAATCCATTAAAATCATTGACGTAAAGCGATCCCAAATTTACCTGTAATACATCAAAAATGTCGGTCAAAGCTACCCCCTGAGATAGTCCGGATCTGCTCCAGACTGATACCTAATACTTTGCAACTTAGTATAAGCTGCAACCGCTCAACTTGCTCCTGCCTTTATTGCCTTTAGTTGTTGCTATAACGATCAGGAGCAGGTAAAAGACCCTGAGCCTCGTAGAACCCAGGGAGTCCTCGTTAGCTTTGCAAGCTCGCCGGTTTTCATACTCATCTACACACGCATGGAGGCGACTGCCACCATGCGTCATTTCTTGGTACGAATATCCAATACCAGTGCCAGTAGGGAAAAACTAACTATCGACTCGCTTGCGCCACACCACTTGGTGTGCTCTCTGTCCACCCGCCTCCCAGAGCCTTGTAGAGCGCGATAAGGTTGCTCAACCGAGCCAGACGCGTACGCACCAACGTCTGCTGCGCGCTGTACAGCGTACGCTGCGCGTCAAGCAAGGTGAGGTTATCGTCCACACCTTCCCTGAAACGTTGCTCGGCCAGGTCATACATGCCCTGACTAGCAGCAACCAGGAATTGCTCTGAACGAATCTGCTCATCAAGTGTTCGCTTGCCGGCAAGGCCATCAGCCACTTCACTAAAAGCAACTTGAATGGACTTCTCGTAGTTGGCGATCTCGATGCGCTTTTTTACGTGCGCCACATCCAGATTGGCGCGCAACGCGCCACCCCGGAAAATAGGCACCGTAATCTGCGGCAAGAAGCTCCAGGCGCGCGAACCCGATTCGAAGAGCCCATCAAGCGATGCGCTTGCCGTCCCCGCCGAACCCGTCAAGCTGATGGTGGGGAAGAAAGCGGCTCGCGCTGCTCCGATACTGGCGTTGGCACCCAGAAGTACCTGCTCGGCCGCGCGCACATCCGGTCGGCGCACGAGCAACTCAGAAGGTAGGCCACTGGGCAGTTCGGTCGGCACGATGCCATCCGGCAGCACTATGGCTTTGTCAAGTTGCTGCGACAGCTCAAGCGTCAGCGGCTGGCCGAGCAGTAGCACTAGCGCGTTTCGGTCTTTGGCCGTTTGACGTGTGTAGTCCGCGAAGTTGGCCTCGGCTGTACGCAGTACAATTTCCGAGCGGCGCACGTCAAGTTGCGTGGCATTGCCAGCCTCGAACAGTTGGGCAGTAAGTTCATGCGAACGCTTTTGCGTGCCGAGCGTCTCGCCTGTTAACTGCAGTAACTCCTGGTCAGCCCGCAACGTGAGATAGGCGTTAGCAACCTCAGAGATCAAACTCATCTGCGTCGCTATGCGAGTCTCGTCCATAGCCAAGTAGGAAGCCAGCGCTTGGTTGCTGAGGCTGCGGATACGGCCCCAGACGTCCAGTTCCCAGGCAGCGGTCACCCCAGCAACCTCGTAACGACGCACGACGTCGGCAGCGCCGGTGTTGCTGAGATCGGCTGGCAGTCGTTCTGCGGCCCCTCTGCCGGATACCCCCAAGTTCGGGAGCACCTCAGCGCGCTGAATGCGGTACAGTGCCTGCGCCGCCTCAACGTTGAGCGCAGCTTTGCGCATGTCGCGGTTGCTCTCCAGCGCGATACCGATCAATTGTTGCAACAGCGGGTCGCGGAAGAAATCTCGCCAGCCGATATCGGCCGCGTCCGTGACTGGGGCCTCTGGCGTCGCTTTCGCCGGTTCTGCATAGGCCGCGCCCGAAGGATATACTATATCAATCGGCGCTGGCGGCCGATCGTACTTGGGTGCCATGGAACAACCGGCTAACGCTATCGCGAAAGCTACCGGTGCCAAGCTCTTGGCAGGTTGTGTGAGTGCGAAAGGTTTCTTCATCTCAAAATTCCTCCTGGCCGTTATGCTTGTCGCTCATACCGACGCGGGCTTGACTGGCTTCACGACGCAACGCCAGCTTGCGCACTACGACGTAGAACACCGGCGTGAGCACCAGACCGAATGCCGTCACGCCCAACATGCCGGCGAACACAGCGATACCCATTGCGTGACGCATCTCGGCACCCGCTCCACTCGCGAGCACCAGCGGTATCACGCCAGCGATAAAAGCCAGTGACGTCATCAGAATCGGGCGCAGCCGCAGCCGCGCCGCTTCAAGCACGGCCGCCAACGGATCGACACCTTCACTCTCCTTGGCACGGGCAAACTCCACGATCAGAATTGCATTCTTGGCTGCCAGGCCTACGAGCACCACGAAGCCAATTTGCGTGAAGATATTGTTGTCGCCGCCCGTAAGCCAAACACCGGCGATCGCCGAAAGCAACGCCATGGGCGCGATCAACAGAACAGCGAATGGAAGCGACCAACTGTTGTACTGAGCTGCCAGGAACAAGAATGCCAACAGCACTGCCAACGCAAAAATGTAGATGGAGGTGTTGCCAACCCGCTTTTCTTGGAACGTCAAGTCAGTCCATTCGTAGGTCATGCCGTCCGGCAGCGATTCGCTCACGATCTTCTCGATCGCGGCAGTAGCCTGGCCAGACGAATAGCCCGGTGCTGGTCCGCCGCTGATGTCAGCTGATGGGAACCCGTTGTAGTGCATCACTCGATCGGGACCGGAGCTACGTGAGATCGTCGCGATCGCGCTCAACGGGATCATGTCCCCCGAAGCGTTCCGCACCTTCAGCATGCCAATGTCTTCAGCCTGCATACGGAACTTCGCATCGGCCTGCGTCATCACTCGGTAAGTTCGGCCAAATCGATTGAAGTCATTGACATAAAGCGAGCCCAGATTGATCTGCAGCGTGTCAAAAACTTCGGTCAGCGACACACCTTGCGACTTGGCCTTTACGCGGTCGATGTCCACCTGCAACTGTGGAGCATTGGCCTGGAAGCTGGCCAACATGTTGGCCAGCTCAGGCGCTTGCATGGCTTTGCCCATGATCTGACCTTGGGCCTGTGCAAGTGCGTCTGGCCCCAGGCCCGCACGGTCTTCGATCTGCAACTTGAAGCCGCCCATTGAACCCAGGCCAGGCACCGGTGGCGGAGGAAAAATCCCGACGAAGCCGTCCGGTATTTGACTGAATTTGCCCATGAGCCTGCCTTGAATGGCGAACGCCGACAACGACGGGTCCTTTCGTTCGTTGAAGGGCTTGAGCATGGCGAACACCAGCGCGGTGTTGGGCTGATTCACTGGGCCGTTGAAGGAGAAGCCGGGGAATGCCATCACGCTTTCGACGCCAGGCTCGGCAAGCGCGATCTTGCTCATTTCCTTGACAACCGCGTCGGTGCGGTCCAGCGAGGCACCAGTCGGAAGCTGGGCGATGCCCACGAGGTAATACTTGTCCTGTGCGGGCACAAAGCCGGCAGGTACCTTATGAAAGCCCAGCCACGTCAACCCCAGGAAACCGACATAGAGCAGCAGCACCACAGCACTTCCGCGAACTGCGCGGCGCACGCCTCCGACATAAGCATTCGAGGCGCTGTCAAAGAAGCGGTTGAAGCGGCGGAAGAAGCCACCAAACAGGCCGTCGATGAGGCGCGTGACTCGATCGGGCTGGGCCGCGCCATGATGCGGCTTGAGCAGGATGGCGGCCAGCGCGGGCGACAGTGTGAGCGAATTGATCGCCGATAGGATGGTCGAGAACGCGATGGTCAGCGCGAACTGGCGATAGAACTCGCCTTGCAGCCCAGACAGGAACGCCGAGGGAATGAAGACCGCCGCCAGCACCGAGGTGATGGCCAGGATCGGGCCAGTAACCTCGTCCATGGCTTTGAGCGCTGCGTCCTTGGGCGACTCGCCAAGTGCCATGTGGCGCTCCACGTTTTCTACCACGACGATGGCGTCGTCCACAACAATGCCGATTGAGAGTACGAGGCCGAACAATGACAGTGTGTTCAACGAGAAGCCGAACATGTGCATTACGGCGAAGGTGCCGACCAGCGAGACCGGCACGGCGATCAGCGGGATGATCGACGCTCTCCAGGATTGCAGGAACAGCACCACCACGATCACCACCAGCAGAATCGCCTCTAGCAGCGTGACCGCTACAGACTGAAGCGAGGCCCGCACGAAGACCGTAGGATCGTAGGCGATCTTGTACTCGATGCCCTCTGGAAAGCTTGCTTGTAGACGATCCATCGTCGCGCGTACCGCGCTAGACACATCTAGTGCATTGGAGCCAGGCGTCATCAGGATCTGAATGCCAACCGTGTTGCCGCCATCAAGTTGGGCGCGCATGGTGTAGTTCTCCGCACCTAACTCCACACGTGCCACGTCGCGCAAGCGTGTAACCTGGCCGTGGGTGCCAGCCTTGATGACGATATCGCCGAATTGCTCTTCGGTGGTGAGACGCCCGAGTGCGTTGACGGTGACCTGAAAGGCAGACGAGGCGTTAGGCTGCTGACCGATAGAGCCGGCCGCAACCTGCACGTTCTGCTCCCGAATGGCGGCGACCACATCGCTAGCGGTCATGCCACGAGACGCAACCTTTTCGGGGTCGAGCCAGACCCGCATCGCGTACTCACCCTCACCACCAAGCAACACGTTGGCGATGCCCGGCAGGCGTGCCAGTTCGTCACGGACGTTGAGCATCGCGTAGTTGGACACATACAGCGGGTCGTAACGATCCCCTGGCGATAGCATGTTCACAACCATCAGGATGTCGGGCGCGGTCTTCTCAGTCACAACGCCGATGCGTTGGACCTCGGGTGGCAACCGGGGTAGCGCACGCGACACCCGGTTCTGCACCTGGATTTGCGCGATATCGGCGTTGATGTGTTGCTCGAAAGAGATGGTGAGCACCATCTTTCCGTCCGTGGACATCTGGGACTGCATGTACATCATGCCTTCCACGCCGTTGATGGCTTGCTCTAGCGGCGATGCCACGGTGTCGGCAATCACTTGCGGATTGGCGCCGGGATAGCTCGCCGTGACCTGTACCGTTGGGGGGGGTAACCTGAGGGTACTCGCTCAGTGGCAACTGGAAGTAGCTGATCGCGCCCGCGATCAGCATCAGCACCGAAAGGACGATTGCGAAGATAGGGCGGTTGATGAAGAAACGGGGGAAATTCATTTGCGAGCCTCCGCTGAGCCAGCTGCGCTGTCAGCCTTGACCTGATCGGCCCCAGCCGCCCCAGCGGCCTTGGCAGACTCCGCAGGGACTGCCGGGGCACTAGCCGCAGTCTTAGTCGCGTCGGGAGCGCCGGCGGCCGGTGCTGCCGGCCCCTGCATGGGCACCATGCGCGGCGTGACAGTCATACCAGGTCGTACGAGGCCTTTGATTATGATTTTTTCGCCACCCTGCAGGCCACCGTTTATAACGCGCAGACCGTCGACTACGGGACCCAGCTCAATCGGACGATACTGAGCTTGGTTGTTTTCACCCACGACCAGAACATAGTTTCGGCCTTGATCGGTGCCAACCGCTTGGTCGTCGATGAGGACGGCCTGCCGAGAGCTTGCGGTGGAGAGCTTGGCCCTCGCAAACAGCCCAGGCGTCAGCCGTCCATCAGGGTTGGGGACGACCGCGCGAGCGCGGATCGTGCCGGTACTTCTATCAATCGCATTGCCGACGAAGTCGAGCACGCCCTTGTACGGAAAGTTTCTGTCAGTGCTCAAGCCTACTTGAACGGGCAACGAAGCATGAGTCCCTGAACCAGGTCTCGAGCGGCTCACCACATTGACGTAGGTTGCCTCATCGATGTCGAAATAGACGTGCACAGGATCGATGGACACGATCGTGGTAAGTAGCGTGGCTGCTCCTGCACCGCCGCCGCTGACCAGGTTGCCCTCGGTCACCAGCACTCGGTCCACGCGCCCGGCAATTGGTGCCGATACCCGCGCGTAGGACAGGTCGAGCTGCGCCGCTGCGACTGTGGCCTTTGCCGCCTGTACCTGCGCCTGACGCGCATTGCGTGCGGAGACTGCATCGTCATAGGTCTTCCGAGACAGGGCGCCAGTGGCAACAAGCCGCTCGGCACGATCAAAGTCGGCCTGAGCCTGACTGGACAGCACCTCAGCCTGCCGCAACTGCGCCGTGGCGGTGTCGAGCGCGACTTGGAAAGGCCGTGGGTCAATCTGGAACAACAATTGCCCCTTGCGTACCAGACTTCCCTCGGGCACGCTCACCGCGTCGACGGCCCCCCCACACGCGAGCGCAACTCGACCACCTTCGGTGCGGCCAAAAAGCCGGTGAACTCAGTTGACGGCGTGATTGTGCGCGTGATGGCCTCAGCCACAGGCACCTGCGGTGCCATCGGTGCGCCAGCTGGTGGTGCTGCTGGTTTACTTTCATCCTTGCCATCTCGGGCAGCCACCGCTATCCCCCCGACGGCCGCGATGACGCTAGCTACCAAAATGATCCTGATTTTTTTATGCATGGAAGTTACCTTTTTTATTACGGGGCTTCGGTCCATCCGAAGCGGTTCGCATATGTTTCTAAAGGCTAGCCCTTACAACCACGTCAAGGTCAAGCCTTTTTCGATGACCATGACGAGCATGGGACTGGACTACAAGCTCTGGAACCTTCCGGCCTCCCGGTGAACGCATGAGATGCAGTTACGGCCGAAAGGGACGCATCTGAGCCCATTATCCACGTCCGATCATCCCATCTATTTAAACTCGTTGTTCTAAAGGCATTCGTTTATCGCCTAACATCGATGTTTTCGGAGATCGATTTACAGATGAAGATATGGAAGGGCTTGGCGCCGCAACAACGGCAGTTCAAGCCCTCTGCAATACCTCAATGGGCATCCTGTACGGACACAGAGCTTTGATGACCTCCGTTCTGGCCATCGGCTGGCTCTTGGGCACCCTTAAAGCGGAGTAGGCGCAGCGCATTGAGCGTGACCAAAGCGGTGGCACCGGTGTCGGCCAGCACAGCAACCCAAAGGCCAGTGATACCCAGCACACTGGTGACTAGGAACAGGCCCTTGAGGCCAATGGCGAACACTACGTTCTGGTGGATGTTGGCCATCGTCGCGCGGGACAGCGCCACCAGGTGCGCAACGTCCGTGACGCGGCTCTTGAGCAGAGCAGCGTCTGCGGTCTCTAGGGCCACGTCGGTGCCGCCGCCCATGGCGATCCCTACATCGGCGGTCGCCAAGGCCGGCGCGTCGTTGATGCCGTCGCCGACCATCGCCACCTTCGCGTCGCGCTTCAAGTCGTTGACCAGGCGCAACTTGTCTTGCGGAAGCAACTCACTCTCCCACTCGATATCCAGCTTGCCGGCGATGGCCTGCGCAGTTCTCCGATTGTCACCGGTGAGCATGACCGAGCGCACACCCATCGCCTTGAGCTGGGCCACGCCTTCGCGGGCGTCACGGCGAGGTTCGTCACGCAAGGCCAACAGGCCCATGACATTCTTGCTTGCTTCGTCGAACAGAACCACCACCGTCTTGCCACCATCTTCCAGCTTGGCGATTTCCTGCTGGTGCGCGAGGGTCAGCGTGGCCATCTGCCCTGCATGGACGGGCGATCCCACGGCTAGCTTGCTGCCGTTCACGGTAGCGCGAACTGCCTTGCCCGGGATAGCGAATGCTTCGGTGGCTTGTGGAACCTCCACATCGAGGCTCTTGGCGTGGGCAACGATTGCCTTCGCCAACGGGTGATTCGATCCAGACTCGACGGCGGCGGCGAGCGCCAGTACCTGTTGCTGCTTGGATTGCCCGAAAGGCACGACTTCAGTGATGCGCGGCTTGCCCTCTGTCAGCGTGCCAGTCTTATCGAAGGCGACTGTGCGAACGCGACCAATGGTTTCCAAGGCGTTGCCACCTTTAATCAGCAAACCTCGGCGAGTAGCAACAGCCAGTCCCGAGGCAATGGCCGCCGGCGTTGACAAAACCAAGGCGCACGGGCACGCGATTAGCAGCAAAGCAAGACCACGGTACAGCCAAGTGCCCCAATCACCACCCATGGTAAGCGGGGGAACCACGACGATCAGCGCCGCGATGGCCATCACGGCCGGGGTGTAGTAACGGCTGAACTTTTCGATGAAGCGTGCCGTCGGCGCCTTGGAGGATTGAGCTTGCTCGACGAGCTGGATGATGCGCGAGATGGTGTTGTCCGATGCAGCCTTCTCAACCAGAACTTCAAGCACACCGTCGACGTTGATCGAGCCGGCAAATACGTCATCGCCACCGGCCTTTTGACGCGGCACGGACTCCCCTGTGATCGGAGATTCATCGAGACTGCTTTCGCCGCGGAAGATCTTGCCGTCAGCGGGCACTCGATCACCCGGGCGCACCAAAACCCGGTCGTTCACGCTCAGGGAGGCAGCGGGCACTTCGCGCTGCCCACCATTGGCGTCGAGCAAGACAGCAGTTTTAGGCACCAGAGAAGCCAGCGCTTTAATGCCGGCGCGGGCGCGGCCAGCGGCCACACTTTCAAGCAGCTCGCCGACCGCGAACAGGAACACCACAGCAGCGGCCTCCTCGGCCTCGCCAATCACGAGCGCGCCCAGCGAGGCGACAACCATCAGTGTTTCGATGGAGAACGGGGAGCCAGATATGGCCAGCGCGAAGGCTTTGCGCGCGAACGGGAGTACGCCAGCGATCACGGCAGCGGCGAAGATCCATTCGGCATAGCCGGGGATAAATTGAGCAACTGCATAGGCCGAGCCCATGAGAGCTGCTAGGCCCTGCACATGCTTACCCTTCTTCGTCTGCCACCAGCGTTGAGTGATAGCTGAGGGCACGCGGGCAGGCGCGGCAGGCGAGGATCCATCAAGGCGGCGCACGTCGGAGACGCCGAAACCCAGGCTTTTGATGGTCTTCTCGATGTCGCCAATATGTGTAGGACTTCCAGACGCGAGCGTCAGCTCAAGCGTTTCTGCCGTGAAGTTGATGCGGGCATCTGATACGCCCGCCATGCGAGCAAGAGCCGTTTCAATCTTGCCAACGCAGCTCGCGCAGTCCATGCCTTCCACGTGCATCGAAACGTTGGGTGGGTTACCAGGGGGCTCGCGGCGAGCGTGTGAGGTGTGATCATGTCCACTGCAGGAGCCGTGTTCATGCCCGCCGTTTGTCTTTTGCGTGTGGCCGTGCCCATGATCACCGCCGCAAGCGTGACCATCCTTGTGATCTTCGCTGTGGTCATGTGCATGGACCGATTGGCGCGATACGGCCGCAATCGAGAGCGACGACACTGGCAGTTCTTCCACACCGAACCCCAAAGTTTTGATTTTCTTAGCTACATCGCGAGCAGTGAAGCGGCTTTTCAGATTGCGAGTCAACGTCAGCGTTTCACTAGAAAAATTGACTTGCACGTCCGTCAGCCCATCCATTCGGGAAAGGGCCTTCTCGATTTTGCCGACGCAGCTCGCGCAATCCATGCCCTCCACACGGAAGCTCAGCTGCTCCCTAGCCTTGTCCTGGTACTCCGTTATTTCCCTTGTCATATCTACCTCCAAGTTCTCTGAACACTTTGCAAGTTAGGTTCGCCGCACGCCGCACATACTGCTTAAATATAACAAACACATGAACATACATCCATGTGTTAATCATTAAAAAAGAAGGCTGTTGTCCTTCTGTTTACGATCGTCTGTGGTTGTGGCGTGCGGCGCACGTGCTTACAGTTTCGACACATTTTCAAAATGCAGATTGAATTTTAGCACACATATGAAGATATGTTCAATTATTTAATTCATGAAGTTAGCATGGTTAATTTCTACGCTCACGATGGGGGGGAGTGAAAGCTGGCGTCGGCTGATGAGGCCCAGGGGATTGAGTGCGGTCAGATTCATACAACCGTCACCCAAACATCACGCATGGGCGAAGTCGCGCTTACTCAGGACTGGGATGGCGCATTACAGTTGCTGACGGGCTGGCACCTCTCTTGCGCAATCGCGAAAATGCCCAGCAAAAAGTAGGCATCTTTGCGTTCGACGCAATTCGCAATCATTCCTCAGAGAAGTGACAGACCATGTCCTGAAACACTTGACTGATGTGCTCATCCGCGATGCCGTAGAAGATATGTTTCGCCTGACGTTATCCACGCACAAGTCGAGCTCCACGCAGGAGCCGCAGATGATGACTGACCAAGAATTGGGATAGATCGAGCGTTTCTGCGATGTCGCCCACCGCGACTGATCCGCGCATGCACTGTAGCAGGATCTTCAGGCGCGATTGATCTCCTAACAGGAGAAAAGTCTCAGCGAGAACAGCGACGTCACTATGAGAGAGCGCCAAGAGCTCTGGGGCCGAACGCTGAGCATTGGTGGCGCAATTCTGAGCATTGTCGCCATTGGCGTGTTTTCGAGAAGTCATGGATTTCTTGTCCCTGAGCTGCCAGCACTACGCTGGCTGCAGCATCAGTGTTGATGACCCGGGACGGAATGGTCGTGCTTATGACCCTTTTCATGGCTGTGGCTAGTGTCATGCTCATGTGGGGTGTGCCCTTGCGGCCCACCTGTCGGCTGCAAGCTGCAAAGGTTCTTTTCACCAGGAGAGTTCCATTCGATCCCGACCGTCACGTGCTCGATGCCAAATTGCTCTCGAAGCACCACCTCTACGCACTTGACCACGGTGCGCGCTTCCTCAGCCACACTAGGGCGAACGTGCAGCGTGGCCATCGTGCGACCAGAGGTAAGCTGCCATACATGCACATGACTGACGGCCGCCAAGCCAGGCACCGCGCCCATCAGGCCTTGTTCCACCTGCTCCGGAGAAGCGTCCTCGGGCGCACCTTCGAGCAAAATGTGGATCGATTTCGCCAGGAGCTTCCAGGCGCTGCGCAGGATCAGGGCTGCCACCAGCACCGACAGGATGGGGTCAATTGGCGTCCAACCAATGAGATAGATGACCACTGCAGCGACGATGGCACCGACCGAGCCCAGCAGGTCGCCCATCACGTGCAGGATGGCCCCCTTCACGTTGACGTGATCGGTCTCTCCGCGGGTCATGATCCACAACACCAGAACGTTTACCAACAATCCAAGCACGGCGACGATCATCATCGGGCCGGCAAGGATGGCGGGCGGAGCTTGCAGTCGCTCCCATGCTTCATAGGCGATCCATGCCACGATCACAAAGAGCGTCACAGCGTTCAGGAAGCCGGCGATGACCTCGAACCGAAGGTAGCCAAAGGTGCGCTTGCTGTCAGCTGGTCGGCGCCCGAACCGGAATGCCGCGTATGCCAGAGCCAGCGCTGCTGCATCGGTCAGCATGTGGCCCGCATCGGCCAGAAGGGCCAGCGAGCCCGACAGCACGCCGCCGACAGCCTCCACGATCATGAAGCCGAAGATCAGGAAGAAGGACAGCAAGACCTTGCGTTCGTTAGCGCCGGTCACTTTTGGAGTGTGGTCATGGTCGTGACCATGTTCATCGTGCGATTGGGACATCAGGGCCTCGCGCAGAAATTAGGTGGTTGACTGTACGTAAAATATAATACATGAACATATGTTTATGCAATGTATTTTTAGCAAACCATACTAAGGACTGCGAAAGATGAGTGGCGGCGATGCGGCTATTTAGTACGCCTATCCTCTTGGCCACACCCTGTGCAGGTCGTCCACAATCAGGTCGTGATGATGTTGGCCCAGATCCAAGTGCTGACGCAGATAGAGGATGACCCGCCGGAAGGTTCGGATGGTCGTGAGCCAGATCGGACGGGGCGCTGGCTGGCCAAAACCGCAGCGCGAGCACCACGCAGGAAAGCGCCTGAAAACATCTAGGAGATTTCAATCATGGACACGAACTTCGACGTCATCGTCATCGTCATCGTCATTGGCGCCGGGCCTGGTGGCGACATCGCAGCGATTCGCGCCGAGCAGTTAGGCATGAATGTCGCCTGCGTCGATGCCTGGAAAACCAAGGAAGGCAAGCCTACCCAAGACGGTACATGCAACAACATCGGGTGCATCCCGTCAAAGGCGCTGCTGCAGTCGTCCAAAAACTTAGACCAAGCCAAGCACCACTTCGGCGCGCTCGGCATCATGTCCACGGGCGAGCTACGCATGGACGTGGCTGTGATGCTGGAGCGCAAGAATCAGGTCGTGAAGTCGAGCAACGAAGGCAAACTCTATCTGTTCCGAAAAAACAAGGTGCAGTTCTTAAACGGTCTGGCGTTTATGACTCGGGCCGCCGTCGGCCTTGAACTGGATGGGCGCGGAGCCGTCGTGGTGAACGGCGAATGGCGCACCAGCGTGCCCAGTATCTGGGCCATCGCCGATGTGGTGCGCGGCCTGATGCTAGCGCACATGGCAGAGGAAGAAGGTGTCGCTGTGGTCGAGCGCAGAAGGTGTCGCTGTGGTCGAGCGCATTGCAGGCCATCGCGGTCATGTCGATTTCAACACGATCCCCAACGTCATCTACACCAGCCCGGAAATCGCCTGGGTAGGTCGCACCGAGCAGCAGCTCAAATACGCGGGCGCAGCATATCGTAGCTGTACATTTCCGTTCATGGCTAACGGTCGCGCGCGTGCATTGAGCGAGACAGCGGGTCTCGTCAAGGTGATCGCAAATCCTACGACAGACGAAATCCTCGGCGTACATGTAGTCGGCCCGCAGATCAGCGAACTTGTGGCTGAGGCGGTCATCGCGATGGCATTCAATAAGGCCTCACTTGCGGTCGATAAGCGCGCTGAACTTCTGATTGATCAGAATTGGACCCGCATTCATCTCATTGAGTGTAGCCGCGGGCGGTCATACGGCCCCAGCTTGTAATAGATCGCAATCCGCATCGCAACGAGCGCTTCGCCCGCGGCTAATCGTCGTTGTGCTCTTCGACGATGTGAGTGGACATGTCCAGCAGCACTTGGTTCACATGCTTGTCGTCCACCTCATAGAAAATTTGCTTGGCCTGGCGCACCCCCTTCACAAGGCGGGCTCCACGCAGCAGCCGCAGGTGGTGACTGACCAGCGACTGCGAAAGCTCGAGGGATTCCGCGATGTCCCCAACCGAGGAGGAACCCTTCATGCAGCACAGCATTATTCTCAACCGAGACGGGTCGCCCAGTAGGCGGAAGGTCTCGGCCAGGATCGTAACGTCATTCTGTGACAAAGAAGCCAGATCGTCGCTTGCACCGCGGGGCGCGTTAACTTGTTTGCGTAAAGTCATTTCTCAAAAATTCCAACTCTCGAACAGCTACTCATGCCGTTCAGAATTAACGAGGCTGCGATAATTTGATCGCACTCGCCGACAAAGATCAGGAGACAGCCTGCGAGCCAAGGCGCGCCGCGTCTATGCGCAGCGAAATCGTCCAAACCAGCAGCGCTCAAAATAGGGCTTAACCTTACAACATAGTAACCCTCAAGTACCCTGTATGTCTAATTTCAATTTTGAGAAGACACCTTGAGCATGCCATTAACAAGTGCTGGTCGTGCCACCGTAGCAGCGATCAGCCTGCCCATCGAGGGCATGACCTGCACGAGCTGCATCGTCCGAATCGAGTGCGCCCTGACCAAGGTGCCTGTCTCTTGATCACATCTCATTGATCAAGAGACTTGGCTAACAGGTAACCTTCAAGGATGGTTTGTGGTAAAACTATCCTTCCCATAACCGCTCCCTGCCGACTCGTCCCGTCCTTTTTGAATCAAACCAACCCACTAATTTTCCGAGACTTATACAAACCCAATAAACACTTGGAGTTCGCTTCGGTACTTTTTTCTTTTCGACTTTTGACCACAGCAGCTTCCAATCACTCACAAACTTACTTGTTAGCACTGATTAAATAAAGTTGACTTTAATCATATGAATTTTAATAAATTAAAAATCAGGCCGCATGCGACCTCATCCTGACGACAAAGGTCTAGCTTTCGAGCTAAACTGCGTATTCCCACCCATGGCGATCACCTAATAACATTGAAGGGAGTCGAAAGTTTAAGGGCAGCTTTCTATGTCCTGCAGATGGGAAGTATCCGCGAGGTAGAGAGCCTTCAGTATTGGGCAGTCGGGTTTTTCATTTCCCGCGCAGCAAGCAGAGAGTGT
Organism: uncultured Gammaproteobacteria bacterium; assembly: GCA_913058135.1. Classification (GTDB taxonomy): domain Bacteria; phylum Pseudomonadota; class Gammaproteobacteria; order Pseudomonadales; family Pseudohongiellaceae; genus Pseudohongiella. Next base: position 845 of record CAJXPR010000070.1, on the reverse strand, counting down.
GGTAAGAATTGATGCCATACGTTGAAATTCTTCAATTTTTAAGGTTAAATCATTAATATGAGATTCAACTATACTTTTAACATCTGCACTCTGACGCGAATGATTTCCCCAAAGAGAAAGTAACTCTCCTGCCTGTGACAGAGAAAAACCGAGATCTCGACATCGACGTATAAAATGTAACTTATAAACATCGGCATCTTTGTAGATCCGATAACCAGCCTCTGTTCTGGAGACTGATGGTATTAGCCCAACCTCCTCATAGTAACGAATCATTTTCGCCGAAACTCCCGATAAGCGGGCTGCATCACCAATGTTCATCTTCACCTCCCAAATGATTTTTACTAATACTGTAGTTAGCTTTAAGTAACATAGTTTCGGGTAACATTTATTGAAGGAAATTTCCTAATCCATTGAACCAAGTAACCATTAACCTGTTCCCAAAAATCTCACCAGCCCCCACCTAACTTCAGGTTAAACCTTCCCCTAACCGGAAGGTCAAGAGAAGTCGATAGATTTTTTGTATGATATTAAAATCTTGATCGTTTAGATTTCCCACATGGTTTAATAATAAATAATTCTTAAAGTTCAAAAATAAATGCCGACTTAATTCATCTGACTCCACTGATCATCTAGTGTTCAAAAAATTATCTACCCATTGAACCATTGCTTTAACCAAATCATCATCATATGCGATGTGCTGACCATGGCGCTGTTCTGGCGAGGGCAGCCTCAAGGTGTCATCGTTCATACTGATAGTTGGACCATTGCAGTTTTGAGAGTCAAATTCATTTATTGAACGTCAACTACCTTGTCCGGTTCGCGTCAATTAACTTGTCCGGTTGACG
>CAJXPR010000069.1 GCA_913058135.1 uncultured Gammaproteobacteria bacterium | reverse complement strand
GTGGGCTCGGAGATGTGTATAAGAGACAGTTATCATTTATGGCGGTCCGGTGAGCTTTGCCCAATTGGCAGAACAGTTGAAGGTCAGCCGAGGCAGTGTCAGTACCAATGCCCGTATGCTGGTCGGTATTGGTTTTATTGAAAAAGTGACGGTACCCGGCGATCGCCAGGACTATTATCAACTCAGCGACGCTCCCTTCCTGCGCATGATTGACGGTTACCTGCAACGCATGCGCCATATGCAGACCATCGTGGAAACGGCCGACCGGAAAATACCGGCGCAGTTCGCTGATACCAAGAATAGATTGCAACAGATGCGGCACTTCTACCGTGAAGCAGTGCTGAGCAACGAGCTGCTGCTGGCGCAATTGTCCGAGTCACCGGACAGCCGCAATTAACCCATGACGAATATGGATACGAAATGCAGCAAGGAACCTATATGAAACCCACTCTCTGGCAGTCCACCCGACGCTGGCTGCTGCCTGTCATTATCGTCGCCGCCGGCATTGCGGCGGCGACCACCATGATCGTGCTCAGACCGCAGCCACCCAGCACACCCACCGCCGAGCGTGTGGTGCCTGTCGACGTTATTAGAGTTACCGGCACTGACATGAATATCAATGTCAGTTCGCAGGGTACAGTAGCGCCTCGCACACAGACGACACTGGTCGCTGAAGTGTCCGGCCGGGTTATGACGGTCTCAGATAAATTTGTCACCGGTGGTTTCTTCAGCGAGGGCGAAGTCATCCTGCAAATCGACCCCGCCGATTATCAGGTTGCGGTCGATCAGGCCCAGGCAAATCTGCTGACCGCGCAGGCACAGCTCGCCCAGGAACGGGCGCAGGCGGATCAGGCCGCCCGGGAATGGGACCTGTCGGGGCGTCCCCGTGAGAATGCCCCGGCTATTGCGCTGCGAACGCCGTTTCTGCGGGAAGCGGAGGCTCGGGTGCTGTATTCGGAATCCGAACTGAGCCGCGCCCAGCGTCAGTTAGACCGCACCACCGTCCGGGCCCCTTATGATGCACTGGTCCGGGAAAAGCTGGCGGATATCGGCCAGTATCTGGGCACCGGCTCACAGATCGCAGAAGTGTTTGCGACCGACTACGCGGAAGTCCGACTGCCGCTCAGCGACAGTGACATGCGCTGGCTGACCTTGCCGAAGCCCGGGCAACTGCTGCCCGCTGACGCGACCAGGGTCACACTGTATGCGACCATGGCCGGCAAGCAACACCATTGGCAGGCAGAAATAGTACGCACCGAAGGCGTTGTCGACAGCAACAGCCGGATGCACTATGCAGTGGCGCGTGTTGACGACCCATACGGCCTGCGGGGCAACAATAATCTGCCGCCATTGTCTGCGGGCACCTTCGTCAATGCCAGCATCGAAGGAATCCGTTTAACGGGCGTATTCGATATCCCCCTTGAAGCGCTGCGTAATGGCGATCAGGTTTTAACCATGGACCCGGAGCAGCGTTTGCGACAGCGCCAGGTCAACGTTATTCGCAGCGAAGCGGACCGTGTCTACGTTACCGAAGGGCTGAACAATAACGACAGTGTCATCGTATCGCCGGTAGCGATACCCATCGAAGGGATGCGCGTTAACCCGGACGCCGGCCAATCATGAAACCATTACCCACAACAGAACACAAAGGCATCATTGCCTGGTTCAGCACCAACTCGGTTGCAGCCAACCTGCTGATGTTATTTATTATCGCCGCAGGGTTTGCATCTGTCTTTTTTATCAAGATTCAGGTTTTCCCTGAGTTCGAAACGCGCATGATCACTGCCAGCATGGCCTATCCTGGCGCAGCACCGGAAGAGGTTGAGCTGGCAATCGTTGTGCCTATGGAAGAAGCCATTCAGGGACTCAGTGGCATCAATCGCATCAATTCGACAGCCCGGGAAGGCTCCGGCAGCATGATGATGGAAGTGTCGGGCAACTACGACGTCATCGAACTGCTGAATGAAGTCAAAAGCCGCATCGACCGTATATCCACCTTCCCTGATGATGCCGAGCGCCCCGTCGTCAGGGAGATCGAAATCACCCAACCCGTGCTGCAAGTGTCGATCTTTGGTGATCTTGACGATCGCGCCATGAAAACCCTGGCGCAAGAGATCAGAGACGATATTCTGCTGCTGCCCGAAGTCAGTCAGGCAGAAATCCAGGGTGATCGCGACTACGAAATCGCCATCGAAGTATCGGAAAATACGCTACGCAAGTACGGTCTGACCATGGGCCAGGTAGCCAATGCGATTCGCAGTGCCTCTGTTGATGTACCCGGCGGTGCCATTCGCACCGACACCGGCCGCATCCAGCTGCGTACCCAGGAGCAGGCCTACACCGGCGAGGAGTTTGGCAATATCGTACTCCGCACCAACCCGGATGGCAGCCGCCTGCTGGTCAGGGACATTGCCACCATTTCGGATGGTTTCGTCGAAACCGAGAACTTCTCGCGATTCGACGGCAACCGCTCGCTGAACATTCAGATCATGGCTACGCCGGAACAGAATGTTCTGGATATTGACCGCGCTGTCTCGAATTTCATTGAACAGAACCAGGGCACTTTCCCGCCCGGGGTCAGCATAGACAGCTGGGGCAGCAACGCGTTTTACCTGAAAGCCCAGCTCAATATGATGCTGGGCAACCTGCTGATGGGCGCCATACTGGTATTTCTGGTGCTGACAACGTTTCTCCGGTTGAAGATTGCCTTGTGGGTCATGGTGGGGATTCCCATCAGTTTCTTCGGCGCAATCTTTCTTATGCCGATGGGCCCCTTCCCTGTTGATATCAACATGCTCAGTCTGTTTGGTCTGATCCTGGTATTGGGCATAGTCGTCGATGATGCGATCATAACCGCAGAGAGCATCCATACCGAGGTCACTCGCAACGGACACAGCCTGGACAACGTCATCACCGGGGTCAAGCACGTTGCGGTGCCGGCAACTTTTGGTGTGCTGACGACCATTGCAGCATTTGCGCCAATGCTGTTGGTCGGTGGTCAGGTCGCGCCTTTCTTCGAAGCAATCGGCATGGTGGTTATTCTGTGCCTGCTCTTTTCACTGATTGAATCGAAACTGATTTTGCCGTCACACCTGGCCCATACACGTATCAAAAAGATCAAGCCCAAGAAGGCCAGCCTGCTGGAACGCTACCAGCACCGGGTGGCAAAGGGTCTCAGTCACTTTGTTCACAATATTTACAAACCGGCGCTGATCAAGGCCGTGGCCAACCGATATGCCACCGTCGCGGTATTTGTCACTGCCTTGATTCTCAGTGCCGGCCTGGTCATTGGCGGACTGGTTCGTTTCGAGTTTTTCCCGAATATTCCCAGTGACTTTATCCAGGCCAGCGTCAACATGAATGAAGGCTCTTCCTACCAGGCGCGCAACAATGCGCTGGCACAGATGGAACAGGCCATCCTGACGCTTAATGAAGAGTATCCCGACGAAAATCCGGTTGATCACGTCATGGTCTTCACCAATGGCGACAGCGGCGGTGAAGTACTTGTGGAACTGACCAAGGCCGAAGAGCGTACCGTCAGCGCCCTGGAAATAGAACAGCGCTGGCGTGCCCGGGTCGGCACCATACCCGGGGCACGCGACGTTCGCTTTTTCTCCAGCACCAGCGCAGGCGGTGGCTCTGCCATCAACCTGCAATTGATGGGATCGAATTACGCCCAACTGGAGCTGGCCGCGAACGCACTTGAGAACAAGCTGAGTGGTTATACCGGCGTATTTGATGTGTCAAATTCCTACAGCCGCGGTGGTGACGAAATTCGCCTTAACATCAAGCCGAACGCTGAGCAGCTGGGGCTGACCGCCACTACGCTGGGCACTCAGGTCAGGCAGGCGTTCTATGGCGAAGAGGCGCAGCGTCTGTTACGCGGCCGGGATGAGCTCAAGGTCATGGTGCGCTATCCGGAAGCCGACCGTAAATCCATTGCCAGCCTGCAAAGCATGCGTATCAGGACCGACAGCGGCGACGAAGTGCCGTTCTCCGAAGTCGCTGAGGCAACGATAGGAGAAGGTTTCTCCACCATCAATCGTATCGACCGGCAGCGCACAGTGTCAGTCACAGCAGACGTCAACCCGGAGATGGCCCAGTCAGCGGCAGTCATTCGCGACATCATCCAGAACTATGTGCCGGAATTGACTGCCACCTATCCAGACGTCACCTTCGGTCTGGGCGGGGCCAGCCAAGAGCAGGCGGAACTGATTCAACGCATCGCGGTCTGCTTTCTGGCGGCCATGTTTCTGATCTATGCCTTACTGGCTGTCCCCCTTAAATCCTATGTCCAACCATTTATTGTCATGGCCGTTATCCCGTTCGGTTTTATCGGCGCGCTGATTGGACACATTGTGTTCGATACCACACTCAGCATGATGTCGCTGTTCGGCCTGGTGGCGCTGGCCGGTGTCATTGTGAACGACAGTCTGATTCTGGTGGACTTTGTCAATCGCGCGCGTCGGGAAGGCATGTCGATGCTCGACGCAGTTGTCGACGCCGGTACAAGTCGCTTCCGGGCGATTCTGCTGACCTCTCTGACGACGTTTCTGGGTTTGTTCCCCATCATGTTTGAAACCAGCATGCAGGCGCAGATGGTGATTCCCATGACGCTGTCGCTGGGTTTTGGCATCGCGTTCGGAACAGTGCTCACTTTGTTCCTCATCCCTTCGCTCTATCTTATACTGGAAGACCTGGCGCGTTTCACCAAGGGTCATCCGGCAACGGAACCTGAGCCCACGGTACAAGCCGCTATTTGACAGTTGCCATTAGCGGCGGACGTCCGTGTCCGCCGCAGACCCGCCGTCCCGAAGACTCAGGTGTTGGGTTTTCAATACATCCAAAGTAAATAAAATCAGGCACTTGACCACTCCAGTCTGGCAGTGTTCGGCAGTCCCGACAGGCTTGCGACTGTCATCTCAGCGCCATTATCCCCTATGCTACTGATATATAAAGATCTTTAATATCTGGCACGCCCTGTGCAACGTTCAGGATAACTGCACAATAGTCAGTGCAGCGGGAAACGATTATTCACTGAAAACCGCGAGGATATAAAGATGAAAAAGTCACTACTTGTTGCATCAACTTTCCTGTTTGGCATTTCAGGCGCAGCCTTCGCTAACGAGGCTCCTACTTTCGCAGAGGCCGACATGGACAGCAACGGCACCTTGGATGTCCGTGAACTGAGAGAAGCGCTGCCAGAGCTGGAACTGGAAAACACAGCAACCAGCACCGTCACTACTGCTGACGTCAAACAGGTGCTGCCGGAAGTCGACTTTGACGACGAAGATGTTGTCAATGCCCGACCCATCCGTGAAGAGCAGTATGACCAGATTGTTGATGCCATTAACAATGGCCGAGACAACGCGACTGTCTCCAGTGTTGAGTAACGCACGGGTTACGGTCCACGTTGTATGACTGCGGGGCGGCACCACAAAACGTGCTGCCCCGTTTTAGTTAAAGAGCAAAAAATGAAAGGGATTCACTATGAATAACGACATCTTTGAAGGCAAATGGAAGCAGTTAAAAGGCTCGGTTCAGGCCAAGTGGGGCAAACTCACTGACAGTGATCTGAATCGCATCGAAGGTAACAAAGAACAACTGGTCGGTACCGTCCAGGAGCGTTACGGCAAGGACAAGGAGCAGGCCCGCAAGGAGGTCGATGAATATCTCGACTCGCTGTAGATCTTCCGCGTACTGTGCGGCATGAACCAGTCCACCGGTGCTGCATCGGTGGATTTTTTTTGCCAGGGTGTTTATCCTTATTAGTCGTTGTTGAAAAAAGTTGAAAAATAAGCACCTTTCATTCTCGATACGGGGCATGCAAGATCCCCGTAAGGATAAGGAAACTTATGAACGATACCGACAACAAAAAAACCGTACGAGAAGCTGTTGCAGTCTTTCTGGACCCGCAGAGTCTCAAATCTGCAATCGGGGTTCTACTCGCCTCCGGCGTCAGCCGCGAGCAGATCGGCTTACTGGCCAGCGAGCACTCTGTCCGCGAATCGCTGGGTGATTTTTACGCACATACCAACAACACACACGACTCCACTGAAGGGCCGGTGACCGCCTTCGTCGACAAGAACAGCAACAGTCAACAACAGCAGGATTCTCTTGGTGGCAGCCTGTTTTTTGTTGGCACGACTGGTGCCATGGGCGCCGTTGTCGCCTCATCGGCAGTCTTTGGCGGCGCGCTGCTGGCAGCGCTGAGTGGTGTCGTTGCAATCGGGGCCGTGGGCGCCATGGCTGGCAAGATTATTCATCAAAGCGATGCGGATTATTTACAGCAACAGGTCGATGAAGGCCACATCCTGCTATTTGTCACGATAACCGAGCCGCAACGGGAACAGGAGATCGTCGACCTGCTAACCCGACACGAAGGGCAGAATGTCAAGGTTCACGAAGTTAACGCCCGTGGCGAGAAAGTGTAGCGCCGGTAATGAAACCTGGCGGGCCAGGCCGTTATTGATCAACCGGCCTGTCGCAAATACCAGCGCCGTAACACCCAGCCGGCAGCCACAAGATATGGTATGGCACCGGCCACCCACATTATCAGGCCGGCAAGTTGCTGATCCGCCAGGCTACGCGCTTCATGGTAAACCGGTTCTGGTGAAAAGGTGAGTAAAGCCCCCAGAAAACCGGTATGCATCAGGGTAAACAATAACGCCATGGCTGCATCTGGGGAATTCACCGTACTCGCGCGCAACACGGACCACCAGAACACGCCTGCTGTGGACAGGAAAAGCGCATGCTCAATGGTATGCCACCAAGGCTGTTGTACGGCCAGCATGTAGAAAGAAGGCATGTGCCAGAACCATATCACTGCGCCATGAACAAAAGCAGCTGGCATCGGACGGCTGGCCAGCCGTAGCAGCGGACGCCAGATTGCCGCCAGGTAGCGGGCCCCGCCTGCGTGCAGTTGCGGCAAGGGTCGGCCTAGAACCCACAATGGCGCAATGACAGCAATCATCAACATGTGCTGCAGCATGTGCGCCGCAGTACTGGTACCCGCCAGATCGTCAAGCGGCCCCAGAACGGTCACGACGCACAGCAGGAACGCCGAATGACACGTGACTGCACTGCCTACGGATGGTCTGATGACAAACGAACCTCTACCATAGACGAACCAAGCTGCCAGCAGCACCAGCGCGCTCAGCCCGCCGGCCGCCCGTTCGTGCACAGTGCCAGTCAGAGGATTGTGGGCGATGGCCAGCGGGCTCGCTGTCAGCAGCAAGACGGCAATCGCTGTGGTCTTTCCATAAGAGGCGCGGGCGAGAGTCAGAATCTGTTGCAGGGCTTGCATCAGCTTGCCGGCCAGACGAGGGGCATGGCAAAAAATGCTGCCAGTCCTGCCCAGTAAACGACGGTACTGTAAGTCCACATCGGATTCAGTACAACCAGTTCATAAGGCAGTTTAGCACTGACATAACCGAGCCTGACCCTGAGCACCTGCAATACGGTCAGCAACCAGCACAGCAGGCTGTGGAAGCTCAGATACATCAACAGAAACATGATCAGCGCATCGTGGGTCAGCACGAACATCTGCAATGTTGAGGTGACCATTACCCAACCCAGCGCCACATTGTGAAGCAGACCGAATAACAACACGAGCAATAGCCGGCGCAAAAGCGCCGTACCCTTTTCCTCACGAACCCGCGCCATTGTGTTCCGGTAGAGGCCACTCGCCAGCGTCAGCAACACTCCGCCAAACAACAGTAGCGGCATATCAACCCGCGCCCCTTCGGACACAATGTGCTGGGGAGAGACAACCCGCAGATAGAACCAGCCAAATAACAGAGACAGGAAAAACGTTGCGTTGGCCATCAACGTTATTACCATGCCCCATACCCCCGGACCGTCCGCGGTTCGGGAATGCAGCGGCAGCTGGGCAGACGCCTCGTCATCGGCATACGGAGCTGCATCTTTGTGCAGCCCATTGACCCAACTCCAGCGCAACAGCCATACCGCCGCGATGACAGCGACTGCCAGCGACAGCCAGTACATGCTTGCCAGCAGGGCGATACACAGCGCCGCCAGGGCCAGTGCGGCCCACAGCGGCAACCAGGAATTACCAGGCAAGTGGATGACTGAACGCACCGCACCTGACATGGCGGCGGTACAGAGTGTCTCCCGGCGACCATGGCTGGCATCCGGAAGCATGTGGTCACCCGCCTCGATTGAGACTGGCAGAGCGCCATCGTGCCACAGCGGGTACCTGTTGCTAATGGCGGGGATACTGACAAAGTTGTAGGTTGCCGGCGGCATCGGCAATGCCCATTCCAGCGTACCGGCGTTCCATGGGTTGCGGGACACCCGGCGACCGTAGCGAAAATGTACCGTTACATCAACGATGATCATCGCCACCCCGGCGGCCAACACAAAGCCTCCAACCGACGACAGCAAATTAAGCCAGTCCCAACCCATGCCGGTTTCATACGTGAATACCCGCCGGGGCATGCCCAGCAGACCGGTCAGATGCATCAGCAGAAAGGTCATGTTAAACCCGATGAAGACCAGCCAGAACGCCCAACGCCCCAATGTTTCCGAGGGCATGCGGCCGGAAAAATGCGGCAGCCAGTAATACAGGCCCGCGATCATCGGAAAAAACATGCCCCCGACCAGCACATAGTGCATATGTGCCACCACAAAATGAGTGTCGTGGACCTGCCAGTTGAACGGCACCAGCGCCAGCATCACGCCTGTCAGCCCGCCACAAACAAAAATCACGAGGAAACCGAAGATCCACAACATGGGCAACGCAAAAACCACGCGTCCGTTCCACAACGTGGCTAACCAGACGAAAAGCTGGATGCCCGTAGGAATGGCGATCAGCATGCTGGAAATGGAGAAAAATGCCTGCGCCAATGGTGGAATACCGACCGTAAACATGTGATGCACCCATAGCGCAAAACTGATAAAGCCGATCAGTACGAGGGAGAATATCAGCCAGCCATATCCCACCAGCGGCCGCTGTGCGAATACCGGGATCAATGTGGAAACAACCCCGGCCGCAGGCAGAAAAATGATGTAGACCTCTGGATGCCCGAATAGCCAGAACAGGTGTTGCCAAAGCAGTGGATCACTGCCACCGGCAACGGAAAAAAACGGCATGCCGCTGGCACGCTCAATCTCCAGCATGACACTGGCGAGTATCAGCGGCGGGAAACCGAAGATGATCATCAGCGCCACAGCAAGGATATACCAGGCCAGAATCGGCATCGACTTCAGGGTCATCCCGGGCGCCCGACTGCGCAGAATGGATACCGTCAGTTCCACCCCGGCGGACATGGCGGAGATTTCCACAAAGGTAATACCCAGCAGCCAGAAATCCGGGCCGGGGCCGGGAGAATATTCGGCATCGCTCAACGGTGTATACATGAACCAGCCCGTGTCAGGTGCGACACCGGCGAACAGGCTGCTCAGTACAATAAGGCCGCCAAACAGGTAGCAGTAGTAACCAAACGCACTCAAGCGTGGGAACAGCAGATCCCGCGCCCCGATCATTTTGGGGATCATGTAGATGGCCATCCCCTCAAGCACCGGGATGGCAAACAGGAACATCATCACGGTGCCATGCATGGTAAAAATCTGGTTGTACTGAGCGGCATTCAGCAGCGTGTTACCCGGCAGCGCCAGCTGACTGCGCATTAACATCGCCAGCAAACCGCCAACCAGGAAAAATCCTGCGCCGGTCAGCATGAAGCGTAAACCGACGGTGCTGTGATTGACTGCAGCCAGGGCGCCCCAGCCGGGCAGATTTGCCCATACCTGTCGCAGTCGCAGCTCTGCGTCCGCTTGCCCCGTGCCCCGGGGCTGCTGCGCATTGTCGGTAGGCACCTTATTCACCAGGTATGTCCTCCATGTCCTCCGCCCGGGACTGCGCATTGCCGCTCTGCTGCCTTTGCGCGTCCGCCAGCCATCGCGCAAAGTCTTCGCGACTATGCACATGGACTTCGAATCTCATACTGGCATGCGCCAGACCGCAGAACTCTGCACACACGCCCCGGTAGATGCCGGGTTCGTCGGCCTGGATCTGTAATTCGTTGATCCGCCCCGGAATCATATCCAGTTTCCCCGCCAGACGCGGCACCCAGAACGAATGAATGACATCAGCGCTGGTCAGATAGAGATGCACCGGCACATCCGCAGGCATGTGCACAATATTCTGCGATGTTGCCAAGGTATTTTCCGCATCCCCGCCCGGATAATCGATCTGCCACCACCATTGGTGAGCCGTTACCCTGATCTGCAGCGCATCGTCAGCCGCAGTCGGCAACGTCGACATGAGATTGCCGACCGGAATACTGACCAGCAGCAATACCAGAATCGACACTGAAGGCAGTATGATGCCACCACCTATAATCCACGCCTTTTCCTGACGGCCTGCATTGTCACGCTCCGGTTGTCTGCGCATGGCATAAATCCATAACGCAGACACCAATATCAGCACCAGCGTAAAAAACGCCATCATCCCCCACCACAACAGGGATGCCGAGTCCGCCGCCGGACCCGCCGGGTCCAGTGTGGACAGCGGACCACTGCAGGCCGTCAACGCCAGTGTCGCGAGGAGCAGCGGCCATTTAATGATGATGTTCGGTGTTAAGACTGCTAAGCTATTGTGGACGTATTGCCAATGGATTGGTTCGTGACCATGACCAGAAAAACGCTTGCATCCATCAACAGCCGCATTGCTGTTATGGGCCACCCGGTGCACCCGGCCCTGGTCCATTTTCCTGTCGCCGCGCTGATCGGGCTGCTGGCCACGGATGTCGCTTACATCGTGACCAGTGACTACTTCTGGGCAAGGGCGGGACTGTGGCTGGCAGGTATCGGGGCCGCCGGCGGCGCGGTATCCGGAACGGCGGGACTGCTCGACATGCTTCTGGTCAGCCGCATCCGGCGCCTGATTACCGCCTGGTGCCACGCAGCGCTGGCGGTCATGCTGCTGTCGCTGGCAGCGCTGAACTGGCTGCTGCGAATAGGTTCGTCCCCCGAAAGCGCGATATTCCCCTGGGGCATCTATCTGTCGGGCCTCAGTGTGATGCTGATCGGGGCGACCGCATTTCTTGGTTCCCAATTGGTGTATGAACATGCCGTGGGCGTTGATCTTGACGACGCTGCCGCCAAGCGTCCAAGAGTCTGACAAACGTCGGGACAGTATCACAGCAGCTCTCCCTGAAGCGGTTTGGCCAGCACAAGCCAGATGATCATCAGCATGAGCGTTGCCGACGCGGCTGTCAGCAACAGGCTCGGCAAACGCACGCTACGCCCCGACTCGATGCGGAGTATCATGCCGCCGCTCAAGGCATGACACACGACCAGTAACGTCACCAGCGTCAGCTTCACGATCAGCCAGGCGTCAAATCTTGCCTGCAGTAAAAACACCGCTGTACCGGAGGCAATGGTCAGGAGTGCAGCAGGTGTTGACAGGACCGTAAACAAAAGCCTCACCACCGAGTCATGTCGTCGCGGGGTCATATCATCGTCGATAAAACGCCGCGAAGGACAACGGGCAGCGGTGAGGCTGAGCAGGAACAGCAATGAGGCACACCAGGTCAGCAGAGACATGATATGCAGGAACAGAACCCAGATCATAGAACCCTCAAATCCATTTAGGGCACATAACCATAACCCATTCCGGGCGGTTTTGAAAACCAGGTATTCTTGAATCAGCTCCGGCTCACGGGTACACTGGAAAACGTCACCTGAAAAATGCCGTCACGGGATGCCTGGCGCCGAACGCCTCGTTCAAATAACAAGAGAAATAATCATGCTGCGTTCTGTCGATCTGAAAGACTATATGCTGGAAAAGCCAGTCACTGTTGCACCGGGTGCGTCTTTGATTGAGGCGGTAGACCTGATTACCCATAACCGGGTCTCCGGACTTTGTGTTGTCGATGCAGACGGTACTCTGCTGGGAATTCTGTCGGAACTTGATTGCCTGCGTGGAATCCTCGACGCCACCTACAGTCAGGGCACAGTCGGGCAAGTGCATGAGCACATGGTCACCGAGAACATCAATTCCGCACGCATCAGCGATGACATTATCAATGTCGCCACCGACATGCTGGCCAAAGGCCAACGCCGCCGGCCGGTAGTTTCTGACAACAACCGGCTGGTTGGTCAGATTACCTGTCGGCAGATTCTGGCGGGCATTCGCAAACTTGGCGCTTCGTCCTGATCCTGACCATGCTTTTCTGGTCGCGCGCACAGCCATAAAAAAACCGGGCAGATCCTGCTTGCAGGACAGACCCGGTTCAAAATGAAGAAAACCACTACTATCAATCGGTTTGAAACCTGACGATGCTAATCACTCACCTTCCACGAAGAGTCACTATCCTGTCACTCGGAGAAGCAGGGTAGCGCCCTGCTCTGCCGATGAAAGTATCCTATCAGGGGAATATTACAGATTGATGAAGCGCGGGCGATTCTCCTGCGGCAACCTGTGTGGTGATCGGCAGCTCCCTGCCGTCAGCTGGTCCGCGGAAGCACGAGGCGCACCGAGGCCTGCTCGCCAATTTCGATATCCGCTCGTAACCGCGCATCCGTCATGGATGCCTGCAATTGTGCATAGATCCATCGGCCAAGCTCGTCATTGGGTGCGGTAATCAACACAAAGGTATTGTGCTCTGCCGCGAGTCGGGCAATATCTTCGAGCTGCCGCACGACGGCCTGCTGACGTTGCGCCAGGTCTCGATTATCAAGGGTATGCACACTGTGAGTCTGGGCCCGGGCAGTTGCCAGGGTTTGCCTGGCCGCCGCAATTGCCGGCAGCTCGTCGTCTACGCTTTCTGCCCGCCGCAGAAAGGTTTCAGCATTGTCGAACTGTCCCTGTCGTGACGCCGTATCGGCAAGCTGCAGATAACGCAGCGCGATGTCGCGCATGCCATCACGGGCAACCGCATTGTCCGGCTCCAATGCCAACACCCGGCTGAAATAGTGATAGGCGCTATTATCCGCCGGCGTCATCAGTCGGTCTGCGCGTAGTGCCCGCATACCATCATAGAGAATATCGGCGATGTAGCGCCTGTGGCGTTCGGCGTCTTCACGTGCGGCTTCGGCCGCCAGCTGTTCTTCCACCGAAGCGCTTGCGGTGCTCGGCGCCTCTGCCACCGGCGTAGCCGGGGTTTCAGGCGCAGGAGCTGACATCTCACAACCGATAAGCGAGAGAATTAACGCCATTATCGAAATTATGCGTACACCGGGAAGAATAATACTCATATCAAACCGACCGGGGACTGCCATGGGGACATTGCTCGCTGTACTGATAACTTAAACTATGTCACTAAACGCCAGGAATCTCAACTGATCACCAACGGCTACTGCGGTAAACGCCGGCATGATCGCCAGGCCATCGGCGCGCGCGACCGAACTGAGCACGCCAGAGCTTTGTTCTGCCAGGAGTCGTAAACGCCGTTCGCCGGCCTCATCCTGGAGGCATACCCGCAAGTAAGCCTGTCGCTCACCGGACGCGGGCAGGGAGAAACCAGCACGTTCAAGGCGTTCGGGCAGACTGCACTCAGAGGCGCCCATCATCGCCAGCAATGCCGGCCGCACCAACAACAGGAAAGTCACAAACGCGGACACTGGGTTACCTGGCAATCCGAACAGAAGCGTATTGTCGATTTTGCCGAAGGCAAACGGTTTACCGGGCTTCAACGCCAGCTTCCATATAGCCAGTTCGCCGCAGCGCTGCAGAGCGATGCGCACATGGTCCTCTTCACCGGCAGAAACCCCGCCACTGGTGATGATACAGTCAGCCTGCTGCGCAGTACGACGCAAGGCTGCTTCAGTTTCCGCCAGGGAATCCGGAACGCGGCCGGCATCTATCGGTTCTATACCCAGAACCCGCAGCAACGCGGCCAGGGTATAAAAATTACTGTTATAAATTTGCCCCGGCAACAGTGGCTGCCCAGGCTCAACCAGCTCATCACCGGTCGTCATCAGCGCGACCCGGGGCCGTTTACCCACCATCACACTGGCTTGTCCGATGGACGCCAACAGGCCTATATCCTGCGGACGCAGACGGTGCCCGGCTGTGAGCAACGTACTGCCTTGTGCGATATCCGCGCCTTGCCGGCGGATATTTTCACCTGCCGCAACCGGCACAGTCACAATTACCTGATCACCCTGTCGCTGGCAATTCTCCTGCATGACCACGGCATCGGCACCCTGCGGCAATGGCGCACCGGTGAATATCCGGGCCGCGCTGCCAACCGCAAGAGGAGCGGGCGTTTGACCTGCGGCAATACGTTGACTGACTGCCAGAGGTTTCCCTGGCGACAACGCGGTACTGTCAACCGCATAACCATCCATGGCACTGTTGTGCCATGGAGGAACATCACATGTGGCCCGCACATCATCCACTAACACTCTGCCATCTGCTTGCGCCAGTGCCACGGCTTCCCGCGTCACTCGCGTTCTGGCTTCGTCGAGCAGCGTTGCCAGCGCCTGGGCTACGGGCATCAGAGAGGACATCGCGGATTCAGCCATCACTACGTGCCTTGTACCAGGATTTGACCAGCCTCTGCAGGCTGCCGTGCCATGGTCTTGGCTTGATGCCAAAGGTTTCGAATATTTTTTTGGTCGCCAGTGTGGCATTGGCAATCTGAGGTGCTTCGGTGCGACTCAAATTGATTGTCAAATGGTCAAGCAACCGGTAAACCGATTCATCGTGCTGGGCGGCAAACTTGACCAATTGCTGGACAAACTCGCTTTCGCGCAATGGCTCCAGCGCGGCATAATGGTAGACGCCCCAGACGTCAGCCTGGCAGTCTACCTGCTGACAGATGGCCAGCAGCACGCGTGCGAGGTCCTCAACGGGAGTGGGCGCAAACTTGCGCCGATAAACCGTGACGCTACCATCCGCTTTCTTGAGTTCATCCAGCCAGTGGCGCAGCATTTCATCCTGTTGACGTCCGAACAACCAGCCCGCTCGCACGATAATATGCTGTTTGGTGGTTGCCACAATGGCCTGCTCGGCGGCCAGCGCGGTTGCCCCGTAGAGTCCCAGGGGTTTGGGCAGATCCTGTTCGTTATAGGCGAGCTTTTTGTCACCACCAAAAACGTGGGCTGTGGACAGATGAATCAGCGGAATATGCAAATGGTCACATACCTGGGCAACCAGCTCGGTTTGTTTCAGGTTGATCAGCTCGCATTCGCCGGGGTGATTTTCGGCCTTCAGGACGGCATGTTGGCTACCCGCTGCAAATGCCGCCAGGTTGACTACCTGATCGGGGGCAGCCTGGGTGATGGTTTTAGCGACACCCAGCGGATCTTTCGCCAGCATAGCACCGGCGTCCGGTGCTACCCAGCTGATCCGGCGCTCTTCAAGAAGTTTGCCTAGTTCCACACCGACACCACTGTCGGCACCAATAATTAATAGCTTCACCTGCGGTGTCTGCTCCGGCCCGCCTGTCAGAACGGTAGTTTGCATAAGGCGGAAAAATAAGTTCTCAACCTAATGATAATATTAAAGTTTCCGATGGAATAACCAAAATTTGTAACGTTAAACGCGATAACGCTAATTCTCTGGGATGGCAATGTTTGAATATTGGCATGCTCGAGTAAGGATGGAATCTTAACACTTTTAACAACGCTTCTGGCCAACTCAGACGACACTACCAACAAGAATCAGAAAAAAGGTATTTCAAAGCTCGGAATTTGTTCCGGACCAATACCTGCATTCTAACAAGATATCATCGCAATAAAATGCATTTTCAAACCCCAGATGGGTTTTGCAGGCGCCCGGGCCGTCACCACGGACAGCACCGCAGAGTGCTGACCATTCAAACCTCCCATGCGTCCGCAGCTGAAGGGTTTACCGCAAAGCAGTCATGTCATTGGATGCCTCTCGAAGCCGCGTTTCCCTAAATCTGCAATGATAGCTATAATGTTCAGACATCAAAAAATTGGAGGATCTCGGAAAAGCGCCTGATCCAAACGGAGTGACAAAAGGCAGAGTTCCCTGCAGCGAAGCATTGTTATCAACATGGAGTGTTTTCAATGACAGCAGCGTTTGCGATAGCTACCCACAGACATAATTGGTCCGCCAATAACTTAAAAAGCCCACTTGAAGCTCAAGCAAACGGATGGTTTTGGAACCTCTATTCTATGCCTTTCCCTCTCAAGACGGGGGCACGTCTATGTCGGAATTGAACAGTAAGCGCCGTCTTCTGGTGCTCGATGACGAGAATGATGTGGCCACTACAATCTGCATGATGGCTGCAATGACGGGCTATGAGACTGACCACACAGACGACGCCGATACCTTTCTTGGAAAAGTAACAAGCTGGGCACCAACTCACTTGGCTATAGATTTACAACTGGCACATCGCGACGGTATTGAGGTTATTCATCAGCTCGCCAAGATGAATTGTACGGCGGCACTCATTATCATTTCCGGCCTGGGAGGTCGCATCCTCGACTCTTCTGCTCGTGCCGCTTCCGAGAACGGGCTTCGTTTGATAGGCACGCTGTCAAAGCCATTTTTCCGCGCCGATTTAGTGGCATTGTTGACCTGCGATACGTCAGAGACTTTACCCGACGAGAAGCCCGCACTGGGGGCGTCCTTCCCCCCCATTTCTGAGGCAAAACTCGCCGAAGCATTGCAAGCCGAAGTCTTTGTCGCCCACTTTCAGCCCAAAATATCATGTGCCAGCGGGGAGCTGGTGGGATTTGAGTGCCTGGCGCGCTGGAATCAACAAGGGGGGGACATGATACCACCCGATGTGTTTATCGCTCTAGCTGAACGAACCGGACAGATCCATGAGCTGACACGGCAAATCTATCACTACGCCCTGAGCAATCTCCCTGGTCAGGTTGTTGAAGCCGAACTGAAGTTCGCCCTAAATCTATCTCCAACCAATCTCAATGATGAGACCTTCCCACCCTGGCTGCTAAGCCAATGCCAGGGCCGTGGTATAGCACCGTCGCAAATCATCCTCGAGGTTACTGAAACCGCCAGCATGAATAACCCATTAGCACTGCTGGAGAATCTGACTCAGTTCCGTATCCGAGGCTTTCAGCTGTCTATCGATGACTTTGGTGTCGGCTACTCCTCCCTTGTCCAATTGGCACGGCTACCCTTTTCGGAGCTGAAAATTGATCAAATGTTCGTCAAGACACTGGTCGATTCGGAAGAGTCCCGAAAAATTGTCACGGCAGTCGTCGGCCTGGGTAATTCTCTGGGCCTGACTGTGGTGGCCGAAGGCGTGGAAGATGCATGGACGCTGGATTTTTTACGGGACATTGGTTGTGATACAGCACAAGGATTTTTCATTGCCGAACCCAAAGACAAGCTTGCCGCTACTGCCTGGAAAGGGTTTTCGTGGAAAACAACGCAATGAAACCAGTCTCGAGCCTCCTTTACAAACGACTGTTCAAGGCCTCGCCAGGCAAAATATTGGTACTACAGCCCGGAAACTTTAGGATCATCACCGCCACGGAGGAATACCTGAGGGCGACGATGACGCACGAGGACGATATT
Source organism: uncultured Gammaproteobacteria bacterium (assembly GCA_913058135.1). Lineage (GTDB taxonomy): Bacteria > Pseudomonadota > Gammaproteobacteria > Pseudomonadales > Pseudohongiellaceae > Pseudohongiella. Next base: position 3,227 of record CAJXPR010000069.1, on the reverse strand, counting down.
GTCGGCAAGACGATATTCGAGGTGTTTCCCGATGATCCAGAGGATACGCAGGCGGATGGGGTTCGAAGTCTGTCTGAATCCCTGCAGCGTGTCCAATCCCAGAAAGTCCCGGATAACATGGGTGTACAACGTTATCCGATCCGCCTGCCGGATGGCAAGTTTGAAGACCGATTCTGGAGTCCGGTAAACACGCCTGTCCTTGATGAAGACGGTGACATTGAATTTATCATGCACCGGGCAGAAGATATTACTGCGATCGTTCAAGGCAGCACCGAAGGGGCGGTATTACAAGCCATCGATAATGACAATTCGGTGGCGGTTCAGGACGTCATTATGCAAGCCCGGGACCTCAGACGGGCCCTTTCCAAGCAACAGGAACATGAAGCGCGAATGCGCACTGCCGAGCGCATGCTAACGCTGGGTGCCTGGGAGCTTGATGTGCACTCCGGGCAACTCAGTTGGTCTGAACAGACGTTCGACATTTATGACGTGTCAGACAAACAAGCGACTCCGGATTTGGAAGAATATCTGGCAATGGTGCATCCGGAAGACCGACCCGCAACACGCGACATTTACAAAGAGTTTATCCAGCATAGTAAATCTCACATCGATTTTGAGCATCGTTTGATTCGTCAGGATGGGGGGGTAAAGTACATTAGAGGCGTGGGTGAGCGCCACGTATCAACGGACGGCGAAATCGTTGTCGGATATGTACAGGATATTACTCCCCTGTTAATGGCAAGGCGCCGATTGACTCAGGCCGAGCAAATGCTGCGGCTCGCGGGCGAAATGGCGGAATTCGGCGCCTGGCGCATTGAATTGGCCTCTGAGACGATTACCTGGACACCAGAGACAGCGGCCATCCATGGCATGCCCCCCAGCTACTCTCCACCCAACGTCTCCGCAGCTGTGCAGTTCTATGCCCCTGAGTACCGGGACCTCGTGAAAGCAGCATTTGATAAATGTGTTCACCTGGGTAAAGAGTTCGATGTGTCCTGTCAGCTTCAGACGCCTGACGGGCGGCGCCCCTGGATAAGAGCTATTGGCGTAGCCGAACGAGACAGCCAGGGGACGGTGGTCGCTGTCCAGGGGGCGTTCCAGGATATCACCTCTTTGTATGAAGCCCAAGCTGAGCTTCAACAGGCCCAGGAACGTTTTCAATTGCTTTCCCGGGCCACCAACGACGTGATCTGGGACTGGAATCTAGTTACCGATGAAATCTGGTGGAATGACGCCATGACGACGGTATTTGGGTACGAATTGTCCGAGCTGCAGCCGGATTCGGACTCATGGGTCAAACGTATCCATCCGGAGGACTCAGAGCTTGTTGTCAAAAGTGTGCACGACGTAATCAAAAGTGACAAGGAGCTCTGGCAGTGTGAATATCGTTTTATCCGGCGTGACGGCAGGAGCGCCCATATCATAGACCGGGGTTTTGTCATTCGGGACAACGCAGGGACAGCAATCCGAATGGTCGGCAGCATGCTGGACATTACCGAGCGAATGGATATGGAAAAGCGGATGCGGGAGTCGCAGAGGCTGGAGGCCGTGGGTCAGCTGACCGGCAGTGTCGCCCATGATTTCAACAATCTGTTGACTGTCATCTTGGGTAATTCGGAAATGCTGACGGAACTGGTGGTTGATCCGAAGTTACGTCCCTTGGTCGAAATCACCATGTCCGCGGCACAACGAGGTGCCGAACTGACAAATCGCCTGTTAGCATTTTCCCGTCGCCAGCCCCTGGACCCGAAACCAACGGATCTCAATCAATTGGTTGATGCAATACACGGACTTATTCGCCGTGCCCTGCCTGAAAACATTGAACTGGAAATCGTGCCCGACCCTGAACTGGGCGTTGCCGAACTCGATGCGGACGAACTGGACACAGCCTTGCTGAACCTGGTCGTTAACGCCCGCGATGCAGTGACAGGCGGGGGCAAAGTAACCGTCGAAACCGCCAATGCCTTGCTGGACCATGATTATGCTGACCAGCATTCCGAAGTCACTCCAGGCGAATACGTCATGATTTGTGTTTCTGACACGGGCACTGGCATGGACCCAAAAACGATCGATCAGGCTTTCGAGCCCTTCTTTACTACCAAAGGCCCGAACAAAGGCAGTGGTCTCGGCTTGAGCATGGTGTTCGGATTCGTGAAGCAGTCGGGTGGGCACATCAAGATTTACTCAGAGCCAGGCGAGGGAACCGCTGTCAAACTGTACTTCCCCAGAGTTCGCGGTTCGCAGCCATCCAGTTACCAACCGATCGCCAAATTAACAGTGCACGGCGGGACTGAGCACATTCTGATTGCTGAGGACGATGATCAGGTCCTCGAGCATCTAGAGGGACAATTGCACTCGCTCGGCTACCGCGTAACGGTCACTCGGTCGGGCCCCGAAGCGCTGAATGCTCTGTCAAGCCACCGTGATATTGACCTGCTGCTCACGGACGTCATCATGCCGGGCGGCTTGAATGGCCGACAACTTTCCGACCGAGCGCGGGCCATCTACCCTTCACTAAAGGTACTGTACACCTCCGGCTACACCGAGAACGCCATTGTCCACCACGGACGGCTGGATCCGGGTGTAGACCTGCTGAGCAAGCCCTACACCCGTTCGGAACTGGCAACCAAGGTGCGACAGGTGTTGGATAAGCGTTGACCCCTCGCTGTCGCATTTTCAGGGCTAGAACGGTATATCGTCATCAAAATTGTCAAAGTCAGCCGGACGCGAGGGATTGTTGCCGGCAGGCTGTTGGGGCTGGCCACCGCGCGCGGCGCCGGCATTGCCACCTGAGGGCCCCCCGCCATAGGAAGATTGCGGTTCCTGGCGGCTGTTCTGGCCGAACTGATCGTCCTGACCGCCACCGCCGCCGCCCCGGGAATCCAGCATCTGCATTTCGTTGGCAACAATCTCAGTGGCATAGCGGGTAATACCGTCCTGTTCCCAGCTGCGTGTCTGCAACCGGCCCTCAATGTAGAGCTTGCTGCCCTTGCGCACGTACTCGTTGACGATTTCCGCCAGCCGATTAAAGAACACGATACGGTGCCATTCAGTCTTTTCCTGAGCCTGGCCGGTGTTCTTGTCTTTCCAGGTTTCGCTGGTGGCCAGCGCCACGTTAGTTACCGCGCCACCGCTGGGCAAATAGCGTGTTTCCGGGTCCTTGCCTACATTACCTACCAATATCACTTTGTTTACGCCGCGACTCGCCACCTTGTGCTGTCCTCCTG
>CAJXPR010000068.1 GCA_913058135.1 uncultured Gammaproteobacteria bacterium | reverse complement strand
TAGATCGTCGGCAGCGTCAGATGTGTATAAGAGACAGGGGTTGTTTAATTCAATGATGAAATTTTGCACTGAAACCAAGGTATTCGCCGCGGCCTTGTATGCAGCCATGCTGTATACGACGGTCGCGCATGCACAGCCGGATGCCCTGACGCCCGAAACGCTGACGCCGGCCCCGACGACACTGACAGAGGGCGCGCCCGAAGACTTTATCGGTCTCACCGATCCGGTGCGGGTAGTGCCGATTCTGCAGGAGCCGCGTCACCGCACCGTGCATCGCCTGCAGACAGACACTGGTGCCGACGTCAGGTTGCTGGACGTGCAGATTAACCCGGGTGATATGACGCTGCCGCACACCCACGATGCCGCGATTCTCTACACCTTTATCAGCAACGGCGAAGGGCCGCTGAACGGGCGCCTGTCCAGCGTGACCCGCTACGTTGATGAAGCGTATACCCACCGCGTCAGCAATCCCGGGCCGGGGCTGTTCCGTATCATTGCCCTGACCAGTTACGCGACGCCGGTCAGTGAGGACGATGCCAGCACCTTGCCCACGGGCCTGGCGCAAGCGCCGGATATCAGCAATGGGTGGTTCCGGGCATGGCGATTGACGCTGGCGCCGGGTGCCACCACTGGTATCATTCGGCATCAGCACCCGGCCTATGTGGTGCAGGCGTCAGCCGGGGAAGTGCAGGTGCTGCGCAGTGATGGGATCACCGAGGAACTGCAGGCAGCCGGACACTGGTCAGTGCTTGCCGAAGGGCAGCAATATACGCTGGTGAATCGCTCAGAGCAGGTGATCGCCATTGTCATCAAGGAAGCCCGTATACTCCTGGGCGACTGAGGTCGGGCAGGTCATTCCAGTTCCAGCACCACCGGGCAGTGATCCGAGCCGTACACATCACTGAGAATTTCAGCCCCCTTGATGCGCTCTGCCAGCTTTTCTGACACCAGAAAATAATCCAGCCGCCAGCCCACGTTCCGGGCCCGGGCGCCGCCACGCATGCTCCACCAGCTGTATTTGACGGTGTCAGGATGCAGGTGGCGGAAACTGTCGATGTAGCCGGCTTTGAGCAGGCTGCTGATGCCATCAATCTCTATTTGGGTATACCCGGCACTTTTGTTGTAGTTGGCCTCGGGTCTGGCAATATCAATGGGCTGATGACAGACATTGAGGTCACCGCAGATTATCACCGGTTTTTTGATTTCCAGCTGCTCGACATGCTTGCGGAAATCCCGGTCCCATTGCTCGCGGTATTCCAGGCGCTTCAGTTCACTGCCGGAGTTGGGTGTGTACACGGTGATCAGGAAAAAGTCCTCGAACTCGGCAGTGATCACGCGGCCTTCCTGATCGTGTTGCTCGATATCCAGACCAAACTCCACTGACAGCGGTTGCTGGCGGCTGAACATGGCGGTGCCTGAATAACCGGGGCGCACGGCTGAGTGTGGCACGACATGGTAACCATGCTCCTCGCCCAAGGCAGTGATTACCTGTTCATCCTGCGCCTTGGTCTCCTGAATGCACAGCATGTCGGGCTGCATCTGTTCCAGTGAGGTCAGGAAGTCCTTTTTAACCGCGGCGCGGATGCCGTTTACGTTCCATGAAATCAGTCGCATGAGTATTGGTCCTTTTGCATTGTGAGCAGCTCAGGTCAGCATTAAAACATATCCAATTGTTGAGGCGAACCATCGGCTTTGACTGATGCGGCGGGGACATAGCGGGGACGGGTGAAACCGCTGCAGTCGAGCCCGGCATACTTGTGTTGCCGATTGGCCAGGCCGCACCGACGCATGGCGGCGTCGTAGCGCTGCCGGATCAGTTCCGCCCAGATGCCTTCACCGCGCATGCGGGTACCGTAGCTGGCGTCGTAATCCTTGCCGCCGCGCATATCACGCAGCCGTTCCATGACCCGTTCCCGTCGATCGGGGAAATGTGTCTGCAGCCACTGCTGGAACAGCGGGTTAACCTCCCAGGGCAGGCGCAGCACGATATAACCGGCGGTACCGGCGCCCGCTTCGGCAGCGGCAAACAAAACCTGTTCAAAGTCCTGGTCGGTGACAAACGGAATAATGGGAGCCACATTCACGCCCACAGGAACGCCCGCGGCGGCCAGCCGCGCCACAGTTTTCAGGCGTCGGGTCGGCGACGCAGCGCGCGGTTCCAGTTTGCGCGACAGCTCGTGGTCCAGCGAGGTTATGGTGATGGTGACTGTCACCTGGCGTTTGCGGGCCATTGCCGCCAGGATATCAATGTCGCGCTCGATCAGCGCCGACTTGGTGATCAGGCCCACTGGCTGCCCGCATTCCTGCATGACTTCCAGTACCTGCCGGGTGATGCCCAGTTTGCGCTCGCACGGCTGATAGGCATCGGTGTTAACCCCCAGGGCTATTCCTTCCGGATGCCAGGAGGGGCTGGCCAGTTCGCGTCGCAGCAGCTCGGCAGCATTGACCTTGGCAAACAGGCGCGTTTCGAAATCCAGCCCTGGCGACAGCTCCAGATAGCTGTGTGTGGGCCGGGCAAAGCAGTAGACACAGCCATGTTCGCAGCCACGGTAAGGATTCAGCGACACGTTAAACGGAATGTCCGGCGACTGGTTGCGGGTCAGGATGCTGCGCGCGATTTCTTCGGTGACGTGGGTTTGTGGCGCGGAGGCTTCGTCTTCCGGAATGTCCCAGCCATCGTCGAAATCCTCGCGCAGCTGGTGTTCAAAGCGGCCCTGCAGATTGGACAGGGCGCCGCGGCCTTTGAGCGGGCTCTGGGTTCGTGGCTTGTCAGTGAGGAAAGGCGGTTTCATATGCGCTATGATACTGTATGTATAAACAGTATCATAGCCGTCGCTGCTATCAGCTGCAAGCGCCCGGGGACTACAGTCACGGCGCCTGAATGTGCTATAACAGCGCATTGTTTTAAAAGCCTGTTCCCAGAACAAATTTTACAGTTGGCCCGCCTATGACCATGAACATCACCATCAACGCTGACGGCACCGAGCAGATCGCGCTCAGCAGTTATACCCGTCAGGCCTACCTGAACTACTCCATGTATGTGATCAATGATCGCGCGCTGCCGTATATCGGCGACGGCCTGAAGCCGGTGCAGCGCCGTATTGTTTACGCCATGTCGGAGCTGGGCCTGAAAGCCTCGTCCAAGTTCAAGAAGTCGGCGCGCACCATCGGTGACGTGATTGGTAAGTTCCATCCGCACGGCGATTCGGCCTGTTACGAGGCCATGGTACTGATGGCGCAGCCGTTCAGTTACCGTTATCCGCTGGTGGACGGCCAGGGCAACTGGGGCTCGCCCGACGATCCCAAGTCCTTCGCTGCCATGCGATATACCGAGTCCAAGCTGCAGAAATATGCCGAGCTGCTGTTGTCCGAACTGGGGCAGGGCACGGTGGAGTGGAAACCCAATTTTGACGGCACCATGGACGAGCCGGCGTTGCTGCCGGCACGGGTGCCGAATGTGCTGCTCAACGGCGGCAGCGGTATCGCGGTCGGCATGGCCACCGATATTCCGCCGCACAATATGCGCGAGGTGGTGAGTGCCTGTGTCCACCTGCTGGATGAGCCCAAGGCCACGCTCGCCGATCTGCTGATGCATGTCAAAGGCCCGGATTTTCCTACCGAGGCGGAGATCATCACGCCGTTGGCTGACCTGCGCACGATGTATGAAACCGGGCGCGGTTCGGTGAAGGCGCGCGCGGTGTATAAAGTGGAAGACGGCGACATTGTCATCACGGCTTTGCCGTATCAGGTGTCCGGCGCCAAGGTGCTGGAACAGATTGCTGCGCAGATGCAGAAGAAAAAGCTGCCCATGGTGGTGGATCTGCGCGATGAATCCGATCACGAAAATCCGACCCGTATTGTCATTGTGCCGCGCTCCAACCGCATCGATGCCGATGAGACCATGCTGCACCTGTTTGCCACCACGGACCTGGAAAAAAGTTACCGCGTCAATTTCAACATGATCGGCACCAACGGCCGGCCGCAGGTGAAAGACCTGCGCATGATCGTATCAGAGTGGTTGTCCTTCCGTACCGAGACCGTACGTCGCCGATTGCAGTATCGCCTGCAGAAGGTGCTGGACCGGTTACATATCCTGGAAGGCCTGCTGGTGGCGTTCCTGAACATTGATGAAGTGATTCATATCATCCGCACCGAGGACAAACCCAAGCCGGTGCTGATGGCGCGCTTCGGGCTGGATGATGTGCAGGCCGAGTCCATCCTGGAATTAAAACTGCGTCACCTGGCCAAGCTGGAGGAGATGAAGATCCGCGGCGAGCAGGATGAGCTGGCCAAAGAGCGCGAACATCTGGAGGGTCTGTTGGGCTCCGAGCGCAAGCTGAAGACGCTGATCAAAAAGGAGCTGATCGCCGACGCTGAGCAGTACGGGGATGATCGTCGTTCGCCCCTGGTTCAGCGCACTGAAGCCCAGGCGTTCAGCGAAGTGGAACTGATTTCGTCAGAGCCGGTGACCGTCGTGTTGTCGAAAAGCGGCTGGGTGCGGGCGGCCAAGGGCCATGATGTTGACCCTGAAGCCTTGCAGTACAAGTCCGGCGACAGTTTCAAGATTGCCGCCAAGGGCAAGAGCAATCAATCAGCGGTGTTCCTGGACTCTACCGGCCGGGCCTACAGCGTGCAGACCCATACATTGCCGTCAGCACGCGGGCAGGGTGAGCCATTAACGGGACGTCTGGCGCCTCCTTCAGGCGCTTCCTTTGAAGGCGTGTTGATGGCGGATGACAAACAGCCTGTGCTGATGGCCAGTGATGCCGGTTATGGTTTTGTCGCCACCGTCGGTGATCTGCAAAGCAAGAACAAGGCGGGCAAGTCGGTGCTGAGCCTGCCCAAGGGTGCGCGGGTACTGACGCCAACGCTGATTCAGAATCCGGAGACGGATCTGCTGGTGGCAGTGACCAACGAAGGCCGCATGTTGTGCTTCCCGGTAGCAGAGTTGCCGGTACTGGCGCGTGGCAAAGGCAACAAGATTATCGGCATTCCGTCAGGGCGGGTCGCCGATCGACTGGAGTTTGTGGTCTCGATGACCGTGCTGCCCGCCGAAGGCGCGGTGACTGTTTACGCCGGACGTCGACACCTGACCCTGAAAGCGGGTGATCTGGCACACTACCATGGCGAACGTGGACGCAGAGGCAATAAACTGCCGCGCGGGTTCCAGAATGTTGACCGGGTAGAGGTGGCTGTCTGAGTCCGGGCGCCCAGCCCGCTGGTTGCAGGCGCTCAGCCCACTGGCTCCAGGAGCTCAGCCCACTGACTCCAGAGTGAGCTCCTGCTCCTGGAACATCCCGAACGTCATGCTTTGGCTGGGTTGTTGCAGACAGTTGCCCTGCACAAAATTGACGTTGCTCTGCCACAGCAAAGGTAGTGCTTCGATATCTTCCACCATCGGCGCAATGACCCTGACACCCTGCGAATGCAGGGTGCTTACCACGTCGTGCAGGCGTTCGCGCTGATCGGCATCCAGGTTGATGTGTTGCAGCAACGACCGGTCCAGTTTCACGTAATCAGCCTGTACCTGGCTCAGCACGCGGAACGGATCCAGACTGCAACCGAAGTGAGTCAGCGACAGCTCAAAGCCCAGCTCGCGAACCTGCAGACAGAAGCGCCGGGCTTCTTCCGGGGCGCTGAGTACGTCCATTTCGCTGATCTGCAGAATCAGCTGGCGTGGACTTTGTTTTTGCCGACGCAGTTCCTGGGTCAGCCAGGAAAGCAGGGTCTGGCTGAGCAGAGAGTTTGGCGTCAGGTTGATGGTCAGGCGCAGCTTTACGTCGCTGTGTTCATTAATGGCACGCAAGGCGTGGCTGATGACATAACGGTCAATACGTTCACCATAACCGTGCTGATTCGCGGCATCCAGAAATTCGCCGGGATAGATGATCCGGTCTGCCATGGGCAGCCTGATCCTCACCTCATAGTATTCGTTGGCATCGGCTTTCAGGCTGACCGTGGGCTGGTAGACCAGCATCAGTGATTCCTCAAGCAGCGATTGACGCAGCAGCTTGAGGGTGGAGCCAGCTTCACCGGCATCAGAGGCACCTTCGTGCTGATGTTGTCGCAGGATCTGATGCTGCCGGGCGCGGATCAATAGAGTGTCGGCATCCGGTGCCTCATCGGTGATCATGGCGGCGCCAATGCTGAAATGCAGGCGGGTGCCTTCGGGGGCCAGCCGAGCCAGCAGATCGCGCTGGTTCTCCAGTCGGGCAATCAATTGCTGGCAGCTTTCAGTGTCAGCATCGGGTAGCAGCACAATAAAGTCACCGGCATCGAGACGGCCGAGCACAGCCTGGGTTGGGCATGCCGAGGCCAGCAGGGAGGCGATTTCGCCCAGCAGCAGGTGCATGTCGGTCCTGCCCAGCACCACGGCAATATCCGACAGGTTCGGGGCGCTGAGCATGACCACGGCACTGTAGCGGCCCTGATACACAGCTCCGCTGATGGCCTGATTGAGCATGCGACCGAGGCTGGTTTCGTTCAGCAGCCCGCTTTGCATGTCCTTGCTGCGCGCGGCACGAATGGCATTTTCATGGTCGGCGTTGCCCTTGGCCGGCTGGATCAGCAACTGCAGGCTGTTGTCGCCATTGATGCTGATGGCCGAGCGGTCCAGAGTTGCGCGAATCTCCGAGCCGTCGCGACGCAGCGCGGTAAATTCACAGCGTTGGTCGCCGGCGTCCAGACGGTTGCGCAGGAACTGGCGAACCTTCTCCACATCTTCGTCGGCGACCAGATCGAGAAACGGTACCGCCAGCAGCGCGGACTGGTTCTGAAAGCCGAAAAACCTTAACCAGCCCTGGTTGGCATACTGATGCAGACCGTCCTGCAGGCAGGCGATGGCATCCGTGGTGGCGTCCATGAAACTTTGCAGGCGTTGGTGCAGCTCACGCAGTGTGCTGTCTGCACGCCTGGCGTCCCGACGTTGTCGCAGCTGCTCCAGTTCTCGCTTGACGCGATAGACAAACTCCACCTGGCCGGCCGCTGACTCAAGCAGGGTTTCGTTGATCAGCCCGGCAGCGCCCAGGTTCAGCATCGGCAGCCAGCGCGCAGGGGCCCGGCAAATCAGCAGGCAGGGAATGTCGCGACGTGAAGACTGCAGCTGGCGCAGCAGGGCTTCATTGGCCTGCCCGGGCACATCAGCGAACAGCAGGATCAGATCATGGGGATCGCAGCCGGGCACGTTATCGGGCAGATGGTTACCTTCAAATTCGCGCGCACGAATGCCCAAGCCGGCGCGACGCAGCAGGCCGACGACCTTGTCTGCCTTGCCGGCCGGGCTCTGATTGATCAGAATGTGATGCGTTACTGTCGTGGCCATAGCTCTATATTAGTCCGGTTTTGGACGCTTCACCGGGTATTTCCCGCACCAGCCTGGGCACAAGATAACCGGGTAATCGTTGTTTCATGGCTGTTATCAAATCCCTGGCCCGTTCTTCACTGACGTCAAAATGCGCGACCCCCTGTACCTTGTCCAGGGCGTGCAGGTAGTACGGCAGCACGCCAGCTGCAAACAGCGCCTCACTGAGCTGCGCCAGCGCCGGCACGGAGTCATTGACACCACGCAGCAGCACGCTCTGGTTCAGCAGCGTTACACCAGCTTCACGCAGGTGCTGCATGGCGGCAATGACCTCGGCATCAATCTCGTTGGCATGGTTGCAGTGAATCACCATGACCTTTTGCAACCGGGTACCGCCCAGCCAGGCCAGCAGATTGTCGTCCACCCGCGCCGGCACCAGCACCGGCGTGCGCGTATGTATACGTAATCGGCCGATGTGGGGAATTCCTGAAATGCGATCTGTCAGCCAGGCCAGATGTTTGTCGCTGGCGGCCAGGGGGTCGCCGCCACTGTAGATGACTTCGGTGATCTGCGGCTGCCCGGCAAGCCACTGCAGGCTCTGTTCCCAGACCTGACGGCTGGGCACTTTGTCCTGGTATGGGAAGTGGCGCCGAAAACAATAGCGGCAATGCACTGCACAATGCGGGGCGGCCAGCACCAGCACGCGGCCCTGGTATTTGTGGAGAATGCCGGGCTGCGGATTAAAATCGGCCTCCGAAAGTGGATCGAAGCCGTATCCGGGGGTATCATCGCTTTCCGGAGCCGACGGCAGTACCTGCAGCAACAACGGGTCGCGGGCATCACCAGGACGCATTCTGGCGACGAACGGTCGGGGTACTTTCAGGGGGAAGGCGCGCAGTACGTCGGTTGGAATGCTGACATCATCGGGGCTCAGCCCCAGCAGTTGCAGCAACTCCTCCGGTTCCGTGATCAGGTTGGACAGTTCCTGTTGCCAGCGTCTCGCGCTGTCATCAGGGTGGCGCTGGGCCAGCACTAGGGACGACATCGACAATATTTATCCGCGTGAGGGTGAACAGGCTGTTAGCGAACAGGCCACTATTAACAGAACCAATTAACAAACAGACAATTAACATGGCGGCCATGTTAAACCGGCTGCCAGGCATTACCAAGGTTAAAATAGAGAGGGCATCATGGCGACATTTTCAACCAACGAGTTCAAACCCGGTTTAAAGGTGTTACTGGACGGCGATCCCTGTAGCATTCTGGACAACGAGTTTGTCAAACCGGGCAAAGGCCAGGCCTTCAACCGCGTCAAGCTGCGTAATCTGCTCAATGGCCGGGTATGGGAGCGCACCTTCAAGTCCGGTGAGTCGCTGGAAGCAGCCGATGTCATGGAAACGGACATGTCCTACCTGTACAGCGACGGCGAGTTCTGGCACTTCATGAAGACCGACGGCAGTTTCGAACAGTTCCCCGCTGACAAGGCCGCCGTCGCCGATGCGCTGAACTGGCTGAAAGAGGAAGACGTGTACGTGGTGACTCTTTATAACGGCAATCCGATCAGTGTGACGCCACCCAATTTTGTCGAAATCGAGGTGGTGGAAACCGACCCGGGTCTGAAAGGCGACACCGCCCAGGGTGGCAGCAAACCGGCGACGCTGGCCTCCGGCGCTGTGGTCAAGGTGCCGCTGTTTGTCAATATTGGTGATGTGCTGCGAGTCGATACGCGCACCGGCGAATACCAGAACCGGGTCCGATAAACCATGCGCTGGCAGCCCGATGCGGCGCTGAATACCCTGCGGCTGCGGGCGCGATTGCTGGCGCGCGTACGGGACTTTTTTGCCGAGCGCGATGTGCTTGAGGTGGAAACGCCGCTGATGTGTCAGGCTACCGGCACTGACCCACACTTGGATGCACTGGCGCTGGAGCTGGCGCCAGGCGATTGGCGTTACCTGCAAACCTCTCCCGAATTTGCCATGAAACGTTTGCTGGCCGCCGGCAGCGGGCCGATCTACCAACTGTGCAAGGCCTTCCGCCGCGACGAGTCGGGGCAACGGCACAATCCGGAATTCACCATGCTGGAGTGGTACCGGCCGGGATTTGATGACGGCCAGCTGATTGACGAGGTGGCGGCGCTAATGGCGACCTGCCTGCCATCGTCCCTGCCTGATGCTGGCGAGATTGCCCGCATTTCCTACCGTGACCTGTTTCGGCAATCACTGCAGATCGATCCGTTTAGCGCCAGCGACACTGAGTTGCTGGCGTGTGCGCGCCGCCATACTGATGTTGAGGGGATGTCGCTGAGCCGCGACGATACGCTGAATCTGCTGATGGCACTGGTGATCGAACCGCAACTGCAGGAACCGGTATTTGTCGTGGAGTTTCCCGCCAGTCAGGCGGCGCTGGCGCAGATTATCCAGGATCAGCACGGCAGCCCGGTGGCACGACGATTCGAACTGTTTGTTGCCGGCATGGAACTGGCCAATGGTTATCTGGAACTGACCGATAGTACTGAGCAGGCGCGCCGCTTTGCCGCTGACAACCATCAGCGCAAGGCCGCCGGTTTGCCCGTGCGCCCGGTGGATGCCCGGTTGCTGGCTGCCCTGGAACATGGCCTGCCACTCTGCGCGGGAGTGGCGCTGGGTTTTGACCGGCTGGTGATGCTCGCTGCCGGTGCCACCCATATCCGCGAGGTCCTCAGTTTTGTCGCCGACAATGCATGAATGGCGGCTTCATGGTAGGGTATCGCCCATTATTGACAGCCAAGAGCACGAACTATGACGGCCCCTACCGAGGACGCGTTCAGCGACGCCCTGCGTAAAATCCGCACATCCAGAAACCGACTGATGGTGTGTTTTCTGACTTTTCCCATCTATGTGTACGCCGTCGGTCGACTGGTTGGCCAGGGTCAGGACATCACCTGGCTGATGCTGGCGTACATGGCACTGTATGCCGGTTTCGGTATCAATATGTCGGTGCGGCGCTGTCCGCGTTGCCACGAACAGTTTTATGTGAAAAAGTACTTCCTCAATCCGTTCCGACGCGACTGTGCGCACTGCGGATTGCCTTATAAACAATAACCACTGAACCGGGGTAAACCATGATTGGATATGTATGCGTTGGGACGAACGACATGCCGCGCGCGGCCGCTTTTTACGACACCCTGCTGGCAGAGCTGGGTGGCAAGCGTTTTATGGAAATGGAGAGCTTTATCGCCTGGGGTAACCAGCCGGGGCAACCCATGATATCCATCATTAAACCCTATGACGGCAAGCCCGCTACCGTCGGTAATGGCGTCATGGTGGCACTGGCGGCTGACAGTCCGGAAACGGTGGACCGGGTTCACAAAAAGGCACTGGAGCTGAATGCGCAGGACGAAGGCGCGGCCGGCCCACGCGGTACCGACGGCTTTTATGCTGGCTACTTCAGGGATCTGGATGGCAACAAACTGACCGTTTTTTGCATGACCAGCTAATATGCGTCAATGTCGTGAGGCGCTACCGTAGCGCCTCGACGATTTGTGCAAAACGCTCATTGGCCGGATACTCGCCTGATGTCCACCCCAGCCGCACAATCACCAGGTTCTCTGACGGGATCACCATCAGACTTTGTTGCCGATTGCCCTGAGCGGCATAGGCATCGGCCGGCAAATCAGGCCAGCGCGGCGATGACTCACCGGTATTCAGCCACCACTGATAACCGTAATCCTTCTGGTTGCGGGAGCTGTTCGGACGCGTGGACTGCTCCACCCACGCTTCGCTGACAATACGTTTGCCGTTAAGTACCCCGCCCTGCAGCATCATCTGCCCCAAACGCGCCCAGTCGCGGGCAGACGCATAAAAATACGAGCTGCCCACCAGTACACCGCGTGCATCGGGTTCGAACACCGTGTGCTGAAAACTCAGCGGTCCAGCAATGTGCTGCCGGTAATCGGCCAGACTTGACGCCAGTGTGCCTCCGGTACGGTTGAAGTAGATGCGTGACAGAATATTGGCCGTGCCCGAGCTGTAGTTGAACTGTGTGCCGGGTGGGTGCAGCGCCGGTCGGCCAATAGCATAACCGGAGGCGGAGGGTTCGGTGAACAGCATGGAGGTGGCATCGCTTCCCGGTTCATAGACTTCAGAGAAGTCCAGGCCGTCGGTCATGGTCAGCAGATCGCGAATACGGATGTCGGCACGTTCATCGCCGGCCCAGCCCTCCAGGCCCGGCGCTTCATCAACATCCAGCAGGCCGCGCCAGGCCAGATTGCCCAGCATCACCGACATCAGACTTTTGGCCATTGACCAGCCCAATAGCGGCGTCTCAGGACCGGCGCCCTGCGCATAGGCTTCGGCGACGATATCGCCGTTCTTGACCACCAGCAATGCGCGGGTATCGAGCCCGTTGCCATTGTCCTGCGACACCATCGCGCTCAACTGCCGTTGCATCTCAACGTCAATGGTGTCGACACGCGTACCATGCGGCCATCGGCTGTTGAACACCGGCATCGGTTGCAGATTGGCATTGGCCCGTGCCTCGAATCCCTCGAAGTCCGTGTAACAGCCTACCCCCGGATAGTAGCTTGCCGTGGTGCGGCCCAGACCGAACAGCGAAGTGGTAACGGTTTTCTCTGATTCATCGTAGTCGACATCCAGGTATTGCAGGATGGACGAGTACTGGACCAGATCATCATACGACTGTTGTGGCGACAGACCGCTGACGTAACGTGAGCTGCACAACAGCTTGGCGCCAATGCCTGTGGCGACACCGGGCGCGTTGACGACGTAGGTCGGGGTGATGCCACTGGCGAAGGCGAACGCGAGGGCGAATACGATGATGGCCGTGGCGATGATTTTTTTCATTCTGTCCCCTGGGCTGGCTTTCTGGTCGAATTCATTGATCTCAAGTATGGCACAAAAAGTGGAAGGTGCCAGTGCCATGAACTAGACTTTTCCAAGAGGAGAGTCGGATGTTTATTGCAGGCCCCCGGCACTGTTACGGAGAGACAAAAATGGAAAACCGGATAGTTGCGATCATTCGGGATTGTGTGGAACCCGGCACGGCAGAGCAGGCGATTGGCGCTGACACGACGGTGAAATCGCTGATGATCGATTCATTAAAAATGATACAGATTGTGTTTGAAATTGAAGTGGATTTTGGCATCGAAATACCCGAGCACGCGTTATTCCAGGTCGATACGGTCAGTGATCTGGTCGATCTTGTCCGGGTGTCGAAAGCAGCCTAGCCGCGGGCGCCGAAGATCGCGGTGCCAATGCGGATCATGGTTGAGCCCTCGGCAATGGCAGCATCAAAATCATCACTCATGCCAATGGACAGCGTATCCAGAGACGGGAACTGCTGCTGCAGCCGGTAAAACTCAGTGGCCAGCGGTTTAAATGCGGCGCGTTGCTGCGCGTGATCCTGACAGGGCGCCGGTATTGCCATCAGCCCGCGCAATTGCAGGCGGGGCAGCCGGGCGACATCGGCGCACAGCGACTCGACCTCGCTCAGGGGCACGCCGGATTTGCTGTCTTCGTTTGACAGATTGACCTGAATACAGACGTTCAGGGCGGGCAGAAGTTCCGGGCGCTGATCGTTCAGGCGGCGGGCAATTTTCAGCCGGTCGACGCTGTGCACCCAGTCAAAGGAAGCGGCGATGTCCCGGGTCTTGTTGGACTGGATCGGACCAATGAAGTGCCAGGTGATGTCGGTCAGGGGATGTGGCGTCTGCTCCAGCAGCGCCATTTTATCCAGCGCCTCCTGCACGTAGTTCTCGCCGAAGTCCCTGGCGCCGGCGGCATAGGCTTCACGCACCCGGTCGGCGCCATGGGTCTTGCTGACGGCAAGCAGCAGCACGCTGCCGGGCTTACGCCGGAAGTGTTCTTCCTGTGTGCGAATGCGGGCGAGGATGCGGCGGTAGTTGCCGGCAATGGTGTTGTCGTCTCGGGTTTGGGCCATAACCTAGCATAACATGTCCTGTCGGCATTGCGGCTGTGCTGTTTGTGGCAAGATGCTATAGTTATTTCAACAACAGAACAGGGCGTGACCATGGATATCAGCAAACTATTGACCTTTGCCGTGCAAAACGGCGCCTCCGACCTGCACCTGACCGCAGGCATGCCGCCGGTGATCCGGGTGGACGGTGATATCAGGCGTGTCGATGCGCCGCAGATGGACCACAAAACGGTTCACGCACTGATCTACGAAATCATGACCGACAAGCAGCGCAAGGATTTTGAGGAGTTCTTTGAAACTGATTTTTCCTTCGAGATTCCCGGTCTGGCGCGCTTCCGGGTCAATGCCTTTAACCAGAACCGGGGTGCAGCCGCGGTATTCCGGACCATACCGGCCGAGGTAATGACCATGGAGCAGCTGTCCATGGGCAAGGTGTTTGAGCAGATCGCCAGCTTTCCGCGCGGCCTGGTGGTCGTGACCGGTCCGACGGGTTCAGGCAAGAGCACCACGCTGGCCGCCATGATGGATTACATCAATAACACTCGGTATGAACACATCCTGACTATTGAGGATCCCATTGAGTTTGTCCACGAGAGTAAAAAGTGCCTGATCAATCAGCGCGAGGTGCACCGTGATACCAAGGGGTTCAATGAAGCCTTGCGTTCGGCACTGCGTGAAGACCCCGACATCATCCTGGTCGGCGAATTGCGCGACCTGGAGACCATCCGGCTGGCGCTGACGGCCGCCGAAACCGGACACCTGGTGTTTGCTACGCTGCACACAACATCCGCGGCGAAGACCATCGACCGTATGATTGATGTGTTTCCGGCGGGTGAAAAGAGCATGGTGCGATCCATGCTGTCAGAGTCACTGCAGGCGGTGGTATCACAGTCGCTGTTGAAGAAGACCGGTGGTGGCCGCGTGGCGGCCTTTGAAATCATGATGGGGACACCGGCCATCCGCAATCTGATCCGTGAGGACAAGGTGGCCCAGATGTATTCGGCGATTCAGACCGGTTCCAACACCGGCATGAAAACGCTGGACCAGCACCTGAAGGAGCTGGTGCAGGCGGGTGTGGTCAGCAAGGATGATGCCCGTGTGAAGGCCAAGATGCCCGACGCCTTCCTTTAACAGCCTGTTAACCTGCAGTCAGCGCTGCAGGCGGTCGACTTTTTCGTTCAGTTCCCGGATCAGACGCAACATCTCCTCGCGCTCGCTGTGGGCGCGTTCGTCCTGCTCGGCCTGCCGCTGGGACTCGTCCTCGAAGTGACGCTCCTGCATGGTGCTGACGATGATACCGATAAACAGGTTGAGTACCACAAACGCTGTCACCAGCACGAAGCTGATGAAGTAAATCCAGGCATAGGGATACACGGCCATCACCGGTCGTGACACACCCTCGGACCAGCTTTCCAGCGTCATCACCTGGAACAGGGTGTACAGAGTGCGGCCCAGCGTGCCGAAGTCATCAGGGAACGCTGAGGCGAACAGTTGCGTGCCCATGACACCAAAGATATAAAACACCATGCCAAGCAGAAACACGATCCAGCCGATACTGGGCAAAGCTGCCAGCAGGGACTCGATGATCATGCGCAGGCGTTTGATCTTGGTGAGCAGGCGCAGCACCCGCAGGATGCGCAAGGCCCGCAGAATGGCAAAAGGCCCGGACGAGGGCACCAGCGCAATGCCGACGATGATAAAGTCGAACACGTTCCAGCCACTGCGGAAAAAACGCGGGCCGTGGGCAAACAGTTTGAGGGCAATCTCGATCACAAAGATCACCAGCACAATCTGCTCGATGGCACGCAGTATGCCACCGGCAGCCCGCATGATCGTGGTCGACGTTTCCAGGCCCAGCGTGATGGCGTTGAAGATGATGACTGCGATGATGAAGTTCTGCACCACCGGACTTTCTATCCAGTCCGCAATCCGTTGCCTCAGGCTCTGGCTCATCTGTACTTCCTCAAAGAATCAACTGCTGTGCCAGCGCAGACTGTCAGGTATAGGTGTCCATGGCCGGGCAGGCACAGAACAGGTTACGGTCGCCATAAACGTTGTCGATGCGATTCACCGCCGGCCAGAACTTGTTGTCGCGCAGTGCTGCGACCGGAAAAGCGGCTTCCTGCTTGCTGTATGGCCGCTCCCAGTTTTCATCCATGATGTCGGCCAGGGTATGCGGCGCATGCTTGAGCATATTGTTGTCAGCGTCCAGTTCGCCCGACTCGACCCGGGTGATTTCCTGGCGGATGCTGATCATGGCTTCGATGAAACGATCGACTTCTTCCAGCGGTTCGCTTTCGGTAGGCTCGATCATCAGCGTGCCCGGTACCGGAAATGACATGGTGGGCGCATGGAAACCATAGTCCATCAGGCGCTTGGCTATATCTTCCTCGGTGATTCCGGAACTGGCTTTTAACGGTCGCAGATCAATGATGCATTCGTGTGCGACACGGCCGTTCTGGCCAGTGTACAGGACCGGGTAGTGACCATTCAGACGCTGGGCAATGTAATTGGCGCTAAGGATGGCAACCTGGGTTGCTTTTAACAGTCCGGCGGCGCCCATCATGCTGATATACATCCAGGAAATCGGCAGAATACTGGCGCTGCCCCAGGGCGCAGCCGACACGGCGCTGTTGCCGGCCTGCGGGCCTTCAAGTTTAACCACAGCATGATTGGCCACAAAAGGCGCCAGGTGTTGCTTGATGCCGATAGGGCCCATACCCGGGCCACCACCGCCGTGCGGAATACAGAAAGTCTTGTGCAGGTTGACGTGGGAGACATCAGCGCCGATGTCGCCCGGGCGTGACACGCCGACCTGAGCGTTGAGGTTGGCGCCATCCATGTAGACCTGACCGCCGTGGTCATGCACGATCTGACAGATTTCGCGCACGGCTTCCTCGAACACGCCGTGTGTGGACGGATAGGTGATCATCAACGCCGCCAGCGTGTCCTTGTGTTTGTCGGCCTTGGCACGCAAGTCTTCAACGTCGATGTTGCCCTTGCTGTCGCAGGCAACCACGACCACCTTCATGCTCAGCATCTGTGCACTGGCCGGGTTGGTGCCGTGGGCGGAGCTGGGAATCAGGCACACATTGCGCTGCTGCTCGCCCTTGCTGTCCAGATATTTGCGGATCGCCAGCAGGCCGGCGTATTCACCCTGGGCGCCGGAGTTGGGTTGCATGCTGACGGCGTCAAAACCGCAGATCTCGGCCAGCATGGCTTCCAGTTCCTGAATCATTTGTACATAACCGGTCACCTGCTCGCGAGGCACAAACGGATGCGGCTTGCTGAATTCGGGCCAGGTGACCGGCAGCATTTCGGCGGTAGCGTTCAGCTTCATGGTGCAGGAACCCAGCGGGATCATCGCGTGTGCCAGCGACAGGTCGCGGTTCTCCATGCGCTTGAGGTAACGCAGCATGTCGGTTTCATTGTGGTAACGGTTGAACATCGGGTGCTGCAGATAGTCAGACTGACGTTGCAACGCGGGCGGAATACCCAGCTTGCTGCTGTCACTCAACTCCGCGTCAACACCGGCCACGCTGAGGTCGGTAGCGTCGGCGCCCAGCATAACCTGCCACAGCACCTCAATATCGTGCTCGGTGGCGCACTCATCCAGGCTGATGCCAATACTGGTGTCGCTGGTCTGTGTGCGCAGGTTGATACCGTGTTGTGCAGCGCGCGCCAGTACCTCAGTGCGCTGATCGGCGGACAATTCCAGTGTCAGCGTATCAAAGAAACTCTGGTTGCCCTTGATGCCTTTTTTGTACAGACCGCTGGCCAGTACGCGGGTCAGGCGGTGGATGCGCAGCGCGATACGGCGCACGCCTTCGGGGCCGTGGTACATGGCATACATGGCAGCAATATTGGCCAGCAATACCTGCGCGGTACAGATGTTGCTGTTGGCTTTCTCGCGGCGGATATGCTGCTCGCGGGTCTGCAGCGACATGCGGAAGGCCTGCTTGCCACGGGCGTCAATGGAGACTCCGATGATACGACCCGGTACGGCCCGCTTGTAGTCATCCCTGGTAGCAAAATAGGCGGCATGCGGGCCACCAAAACCCATAGGCACACCAAAACGCTGGGTATTACCAACTACCACATCGGCACCCATCTCGCCGGGCGCAGTCAGCAGCGCCAGACTCATCAGGTCAGCGGCGACGCAGGCGATGGCCTGGTTCGCCTGCAGGGCCTTGATGATGCCACTGAGGTCTTCTATATGACCATCGGCATCCGGATATTGCAGGATGGCGCCGAACACCGGGTGCGAGGCAGCATCCCTGGCCGGGCCGACGATCAGGTCAAAACCAAAACTCTCGGCGCGGGTGCGGATGACGTCGATGGTCTGCGGCAGGCAGCGCTGATCAACAAAAAAGGCATTGGCGCTGCGTGCCTTGCTGACCCGTTTGGCCAGTGCCATGGCCTCGGCCGCGGCGGTGGCTTCGTCGAGCAGGGAGGCGTTGGCCAGCTCCATACCGGTCAGGTCCAGCACCATCTGCTGGTAAGCCAGCAGGGTTTCCAGACGCCCCTGGGAAATCTCCGGCTGGTAGGGCGTATACGCCGTATACCAACCCGGATTCTCAAGCACATTGCGCAGGATCACCGGTGGAGTCACCGTGTCGTAATACCCCAGTCCGATATAGGAGCGGTGCAGCACGTTCTGTTGCGCAAGTTGTTTGAGGCGACCCAATGCCTGCTGTTCGCTGCGTGGCTCGGCCAGCGCCAGCGGACGGTTCAACGCAATGCTGCCAGGCACGGTGGCGCGCGTCAGTTCGCTCAGGGAGCGGTAACCGAGAGCGTCCAGCATGGTCTGGATCTGCGGTTCATCGGGGCCGATATGGCGGCCAATAAACGTGTCGTTGTCTTGCAGGGATCGCAGGGGCGTATTGATGTTCATTCACACATTCCGGCATAGGTGTCGGCGTCCAGCAGCTCTTCCAGTTCACTTGGATTGCTGGGCAGAATACGGCACAACCAGCCGTCAGTGTAGGGGGAGGAGTTCATGGTTTCCGGCGCGTCAGCCAGGTCTTCGTTGACGGCGATGACTTCGCCCGAAATGGGCGCATAGATATCGGATGCCGCTTTCACGGACTCGACCACACTCATCTCGTCCTTGGCACTGACTACCGCACCTTCTTCCGGCAGCTCGATAAACACGATGTCACCCAGCAGCTCCTGGGCATGATCGGAAATGCCGATGGTGACACTGCCGTCTTCTTCTACGCGCACCCATTCGTGGGTGGCGGCATATTTCAAATCATCAGGGAATTCGCTCACTGGAGGTTCCTCGTGGCTGTTGTGGATTTACGTTTTGATCAAGAGAACACTTTTTTACCATGACGCACAAACCCGGGTTTGACCAGGCGCACGGGCACCAGCTTGCCGCGGATGTCGACAGCGCATTGTTGCGCATCTGCCGGGATTCTAGCCAATGCAATAGCGTGCTTCAACGTGGGCGAGAAGGTGCCGCTGGTAATCACGCCATCCTGTGTCGTGCCATCGCTCAAGGTACACTCCACGCGCAGGCCCTCGCGCAGCACCCCGCGTTCTTCCATCACCAGGCCGGTCAGTACGGGCAGGGTATCGCGGTGCTGGCGCTGTGCTTCCAGCGCCCGGCGGCCGATAAAGTCGCGGTCGGCCGGCTCCCAGGCGATGGTCCAGGCCATGTTGGCGGACAGCGGCGAAATGCTCTCATCCATGTCATGGCCATAAAGATTCATGCCTGCTTCCAGACGCAGCGTGTCACGTGCGCCCAGGCCGATGGGTTTGACGCCGGCGTCCAGCAGCAGATCCCAGATGGCCGGAGCCTCCGTGTTGGGTAACATGATTTCCACGCCGTTTTCGCCGGTGTAACCGGTGCGCGCCACGAACCAGTCATCCAGTTTTACGCCGTAAAAATTTTTCAGACCACCCACTGATGCGGAATCGTCGGAAGAAAAACGCTGCCCGATGATACGGCACACAATATCAATAGCTTTCGGGCCCTGCACCGCAAGAATGGCCAGTTCCGGGCGCTCGGTCAGGGTAACCGTAAAACCGGCCTGCTGGCTTTGCATCCAGGCCAGATCTTTTTCGCGGGTGGCGCAATTGACCACCAGCCGGAAGCCCGAAGCCATGCGGTACACAATCAGGTCATCAATCACGCCGCCATTCTCATTGAGCATGCCGGTATACAGAGCGTGGCCCGTGTCCTTGAGCCGGGCGACGTCGTTGGCCAGCAGGTAGCGCAGCCAGCGCTCGGCGTCGGCCCCATCGATATCGACAATGGTCATGTGCGAGACGTCGAACACCCCCGCCTGCTCGCGTACCGCGGTGTGTTCCTCAATCAGGGATTTGTACTGAATGGGCATGTCCCAGCCACCGAAATCGACGATTTTGGCCCCGGCCTCAAGGTGCTTGGCGTACAGTGCAGTCTGTTGTCCCACAGGTGAGTCCCCCGGCGTGGTCGTGATGCGTGATGGCAGCGCGTGATTTCAGCTTTGGAAAAGACGGGTAGTTTACTGTCTGACAGGCGGATTTAACAGGCGAGCGGTGTGGCTTTTACTGATTATTTGCGGTTCGCCGCCTGTAGCTCAGCGATGACGGGTCAATCAAGAGTGGCCATGAAACGACCACTGCGCGGACGGAAGGCGTGATCGCTGTCCATGGAGAACACTACGGAACTTGAACGCCCGACGATCTGGTCGCGGGGGATAAAGCTGTACAGTCGGCTGTCGGCGCTGTTGTCGCGGTTGTCACCGAGCACAAAAAAGTGATCTTCCGGTACCTGTGCCGGGCCATAGCTGCGGGTTGAGCGATTGCCGCGCTGCGCGGACAGCAGCGCCTGGTGGGTTTCGTCGAACAGATGCTCCACCACGATGGTGCCTTCGCGGCTTTCGGAGAGGATTTCGAAATCGACGACTTCGTCATTGACGACCAGCAGGTTGTTGCGCATGTAGACGGTATCGCCGGGCTGGCCAATAATGCGTTTGACCAGGCGTTTGCCGGCTACTTCCGAATCAATGATAACAATATCGCCACGGGTGGGCTCGGCTAGCTCCAGCACGGAGATGCCGGTGAAGGGCAGTTTGACATCGTAGGCCAGTTTGTTGACCCAGACCTTGTCGCCATCAAGCAGCGTGGGCTGCATGGAGCGACCGGAAATCGAGTTGAGGTCAGCCACCGCGCTCTTGAAACACAGAATGCTGGCCAGGATCAGCAGGAATTTTCGGTTTTCGCGCCAGAACGCGGCGAGATACGTTTTTGATAAACCCAGAAATTTCACGGTTACTATAGTTCCCTGCCTGGTTGCTGATCGTCCGGTTGCAGACTGCGCCAACTGCTAACGTTAGCCGTATCGCCGGCGCCGGTCAACGCTGACAGGCTGATTGTGCTGTACTGATGCGATAAATAACGTATATTTTGCGATAATAGCTGCTGATGTTGTTGTTAACGCCGGACTCAATCATGCCGTTGTCGTCATTTCACCCCGCCTGCCGGGCCTGGTTCGAGCACAATCTGGGTACGCCCACTGCTGCCCAGGCCGAGGCGTGGCCGGCGATCCGCGACGGCCGGCATACCCTGGTGGCCGCGCCCACGGGAAGCGGTAAGACCCTGGCGGCGTTTTATGCCGCCATCGATATCCTGGTGCAGGAGGCACAACAGGCGCCGCTGCCCGCGCAGACCCGTATCCTGTATGTTTCCCCGCTGAAAGCACTGAGCAACGACATCGAGCGCAATCTGCAGGCACCACTGGCGGGCATTGAAGACGAGCTGTTCCTGCAGGGCTGTCATCCGGCCGGCATCCGCGTCGCGGTGCGCTCCGGCGACACCCCGCAGGCCGAGCGGCAGAAAATGCTGAAAAATCCGCCGCATATCCTGGTGACCACACCAGAATCGCTGTACCTGCTGCTGACCAGCATCCATGGCCGCAATATGCTGCGCGGCGTGACCTCGGTGATCATTGATGAAATCCACGCCATGCCTGTCTCTTATACACATCTGACGCTGCCGACGATCTACTCTGTGTAGA
>CAJXPR010000067.1 GCA_913058135.1 uncultured Gammaproteobacteria bacterium | reverse complement strand
ATCTACACAGAGTAGATCGTCGGCAGCGTCAGATGTGTATAAGAGACAGGATGACCACCCTCGAGCACGAATTGAACCTGGCCAGACGCTACCAGCACGAACTGTCGGTGCTTGTCATCGATATCGATAAATTTAAAAAAATCAATGACAGCGAAGGACATGCTGCAGGCGACAACGTTCTGCAGGAATTGGTACGGTTGATCAACAAGGTCAATCGCAACACAGATCTCTGTTACCGCTATGGTGGTGAAGAATTTGTTGTTGTGCTGAGCAAAACCGACAAATACGGGGCCATGGTGATCGCCGAACGGCTGCGCGAAGCGGTTGCCGGTCTGAGGATCTGCGCCGAATCCGGACCATTGCAGGTGACCGTCAGTATCGGCACCTCTTCATATGCAGATGGCGATTGCGCCGACAGTCTGCTTGGCCGGGCAGATAAAGCCATGTACAGAATAAAAAACCAGGGCGGCAACGGGTCCGCCTATTATCAGCAAAACCAAGGGGAATGATTAGATGACGGCCTATATGCAAAGCCGACCGGACGCCGACGCGCAGCCGGCCAAACAGGAGATTCAGTCATCTGCCAGGCGCAAGCAACGTGAACAGGAGCTTCGCCAATTGCTGACCGAGAACCTGGTCGGCACGCTGGAACTGTCAGCATTGCAACAGCGTTTGCTGAACAGCATGACGCGCGGCGTGGCACTTGACGGGCTGCACTATCACCACGAAGCACTGGATGTGGACATTCGCATCGGCAAACAGTCCACTCACAGTTGCGGTTACCGGCTTTTGTGTACAGATGAGTATCTGGGCGAAATTGTTTTCAAGCGCAACCGGAAATTCACGGAGCGGGAAATGCAGCTTATTGAAGCGCTGATTCCGGCACTGGTCAACCCGCTACGCAACAGTCTGCGCTCCAGACTGCTGGCCAGTACCGGCAGCTGATACCTCAGCCGCGGCCCGGACGATTGTCCTTGCGTCGGCGGGGCAGCGCCCGTTTTTTGGCGGTGACCGGTGGCGTCATACCAACGGTTTCGTACAGCCCGGCTATCTCGGCAGCTTTCATCTCGTAGAACTGCCCTTTCTTGACCCGGCTGGGAATAAACACGGGACCATAACGGACCCGTTTCAGCCGACTGACCTTGACGCCCTGTGACTCCCAGAGCTTGCGCACTTCCCGGTTCCGACCTTCCATAATCACTACGTGATACCAGCGGTTACGTCCTTCCCCGGCAAAGAACTGCACGTCGGTAAAGCGGCACAGGTGATCTTCAATCATCACCCCTTTCTGCAGATTGGCGATCATCTCGTCACTGACATCGCCCATCACACGCACAGCATATTCCCGATCGATATTGGCCGATGGATGCATCAGGCGGTTGGCCAGCTCACCATCTGTGGTAAACAGCAACAGGCCACTGGTATTGAAGTCGAGTCGGCCGACAGCGACCCAGCGGCCGTGTTTGATCATCGGCAGATGTACGTAAACCGATTTACGACCTTCCGGATCGCGACGTGAGCAGATTTCATTTTCCGGCTTGTTGTAAACCAGGACACGTGGCTCTGTATTCTCTGGCGATGTATTTGAGACTTTCTTGCCATCCACAATAATCTTGTCGTCCGGACCGGCACGGTCACCCAATGTCGCGACGTTGCCATTGAGGCGCACACGCCCCTGACTGATCCAGCTCTCCATTTGGCGACGCGATCCGAAGCCGGCGCGTGCCAGCACTTTTTGCAGTTTTTCATCTTGCACAGCATCAATCATTATTTTCTTCCCGAGAGCCCGACACATCAGTGTCTTCCGTCACATCGTCTTTCTTTCGCCCGTAACCCAAAATATCATCCAGCGGACGTTTGGCCAATGCCATCGCCTCTTCTTCGTCCAGCAAATCAGCCTCGCGATCGCCGTCCTCTTCCAGGTCATCGCGCTCAGGCTCTTCCGGGAGCACCAGCACCCGCCCCTCTTCATCGCTCAGATCAAGCTCCGGATTCAACTGGTCAAGATCACGGATTTCGGCCAGCGGCGGCAGTTCCTGCAGGTTCTTCAGGTTGAAGTAATCCAGAAAGTGCCGGGTAGTGGCGAACATGGCCGGACGGCCTGGCACATCACGGTGGCCGACCACACGAATCCACTCGCGATCCAGCAGGGTCCTGATGATCGTGGAGCTGACCGCAACACCCCGAATTTCTTCGATATCACCACGGGTGATTGGTTGACGATACGCAATCAGACCCAGCGTCTCCAGCAATGCCCGTGTATAACGTTGCGGCTTTTCTTCGGACAGTCGCGAAATCCAGGGGCTGAGTTTCTGTAGCACCTGAAATCTGAACCCGGAGGCGACCTCCTTCAATTCGAATCCCCGGCCCTCACTGTCCTGTGCAATCGCGTCAAGTGCATCGCGAATCTGCTCAGTGGTCGGTCGCTCGCCTTCAAGGAACAGCTCTGACAGCGCCGCCACCGACAGCGGACGACCGGCGCTGAGCAACAGACCTTCAATGATCTGTTGCAGGGTCCCGGCGTCAATCTCCTGCACCGGGTATGTTGCTTCCTCGAAAGCATCGTCGGCGTCCTGCACCGTATCGATATCGGCATCATTGCCTGTGGTCATGTCATCGCTCTTAATGTCAGTCATGTGATATTTGCATGGTTCTAGCTGCGGGCCTTGATATGAATAGGGGCAAAGGGTTCACTCTGCACTATGTCTACCAGGGAATCCTTGATCAGTTCCATCACTGCCAGGAAAGTGACCACCACACCCAGGCGACCCTCCTCCCGCATCAGCAGCGACACCAGTGGCACGAACCGTTCCGACGACAGACGGACCAGAATTTCTGCCATTTTTTCCCGGGTCGACAGCGTTTCACGCTGAATCTGGTGATGCTCAAACATGTCCGCACGGCGCAGCGCGCCCGACAGCGCCATCAGAATTTCCTGTAACTCAACGACCGGATCCGGCGTATTGCGCTCCAGCTGCGGGCCCTGGGCTTCCGCCAGGAATATATCCCGGTCAAGCCGTGGCAAACTGTCAATGTCTTCCGCCGCTTTCTTGTAACGTTCGTATTCCTGCAGACGGCGGATCAACCGGGCTCGCGGGTCTTCTTCTTCGTCATCTTCCTGGGCACTGCGCGGCAACAGCATACGGGATTTGATTTCTGCCAGCATGGCCGCCATGACCAGGTATTCAGCCGCGAGCTCGAACTGATGTGCCTCCATCAGATCAACATAGGCCATATACTGTTCGGTGATCATGGACACATCAATATCAAGAATGTCGATGTTCTGGCGTTTGATCAGATACAACAGCAAGTCCAGCGGACCTTCGAAGGCTTCCAGAAAAACTTCCAGCGCGTCCGGCGGGATATACAGATCCTGCGGCAACTGCGTGATGGCCTTGCCCGCAACGTAGGCGAACGGCATCTCGTGTTGGGGCGGCGCGGCGACGATTTTAATATCGCCGGTGCCGGAAGTCTCTGCCTGATCGTTCATGTAATGTTTTCCCGTTACGTACGCGTTAGCGGTACGACAGCCCCATGGCTTCCCGGACATCCTGCAGGGTTTCGCGAGCAGAGTCGCGCGCCTGTTCGCAACCCTCGGCAATGATGGTACGGACTATATCGGGGTCCTTCTCATACTGCCGGGCGCGTTGCTGAATGGGTTCCAACTCTGCAGCGACCGCATCAATAACCGGTTTTTTGCATGCCAGGCAACCGATGCCGGCAGTGCGGCAGCCCTGCTGTACCCAGGCTTTGGTGTCTTCATCAGAGTATACTTCGTGCAGTTGCCAGACCGGACATTTGTCGGGGTCGCCCGGGTCTTTGAGACGGACGCGCGCCGGGTCTGTGGGCATGGTGTTGATTTTTTTGGCGACACCGTCAATCGGCTCACGCAGAGCAATGGTGTTACCGTAAGACTTGGACATTTTTTGCCCGTCCAGGCCGGGCATTTTGGCTGCCGGCGTCAACAGCGCCTGCGGCTCGGCAAGGATCATCTTGCCGCTGCCTTCCAGATAGCCCAGTAATCGTTCGCGGTCTCCCAGCGAGATATTCTGTTGCTCCTTGATCAGGGCCTGGGCGCGCTCCAGGGCATCATGGTCACCCTGCTCCTGATAGGCGGTCCGCAAATTGTTGTAAAGCCGGGCTGCCTTCTTGCCCATTTTTTTCACCGCGGCTTCAGCATTGTCCTCAAAGCCGGGCTCGCGTCCGTACAGGTGATTAAAACGACGCGCCACTTCGCGGGTCAATTCAACATGGGCAACCTGATCGGCGCCCACAGGCACCTGGCCCGCGCGGTAAATCAGAATGTCGGCGCTTTGCAGCAGGGGGTAGCCCAGAAAGCCGTAGGTCTCCAGGTCACGGTCACGCAGTTTCTCCTGCTGATCCTTGTAACTGGGCACACGCTCCAGCCAGCCCAGCGGCGTCATCATTGACAGCAACAGATGCAGTTCGGCGTGCTCGGGCACCCGTGACTGAATGAAGATGGAAGCCGAACCCGGATTGACGCCGGCCGCAAGCCAGTCAATGACCATGCTGAGGGCGTTTTCTCCGATGACCTGAGGCGTTGCATAGTGCGTTGTCAGTGCGTGCCAGTCTGCAACAAAAAAGAAACACTCATATTCGTGTTGCAGCTTTATCCAGTTCTTCAATACGCCATGATAATGGCCTAAATGCAGTTGTCCGGTCGGGCGCATGCCTGACAATACCCGTTTCTGCGATTCCACTGTAGACAAACCCTTTTCCTCTGCTTGCTGAATACCAGCACTTGGTTATTATGCGTCGCCATTATTGCACGAAATGCCTCTGACACATCAGCACTGTGCCAATGTCCACCGGGCAATCAGCTGAATGGCTCAGGATCACCTTTGCCGGTGCGCACCACGACGGGCGCGCCATCAACCAGGTCAATGACAGTCGATGGCTCAATACCGCAGGCGCCGCTTTCGATGATCAGATCCACCAGTTTGCCCAGCTTCTCCTCGATATCAAAAATCTCGGACAGCGGCTGATCGTCGTCCGGCAGGATCAGACTGGTACTCAGAATGGGCTCACCCACCGCCGCCAGCAAGGCCTGCGCCACCGGGTGTTCGGGTATTCGCAAACCGATGGTTTTCCGTTTGGGATGCATCAGGCGGCGCGGTACTTCGGCAGTGGCGGCCAGAATGAAGGTATAGGGGCCGGGTGTATAAGCTTTCAGCAATCGGTAGGCGCTGTTGCTGACCTTGGCATACGTAGCGATCGCCGACAGATCCGCGCACATCAGCGTCATATTATGTTTGTCGCCCAGTTGACGGATTCGCCGAACCCGTTCCAGCGCAGCTTTGTCTCCCATGTGACACGCCAGCGCATATGTGGAATCTGTGGGATACACGATAACGCCACCCTGCTGCAGAACATCAGCCGCCTGCCGAATCAGGCGGGGCTCTGGGTTAACCGGGTGAATTTCCAATAATTGTGCCATACCAAACTACGTGCTCTTGCCTGTTGCCAATGATGCCACGCTCTGACCACGGAGTTGCCGGCACCAGGCGAATTTGCCGGAATTGCCATTGTGGCGGCGTTTTTCTATTATGCCTGTGGCTGCAAACCGGCAACAATAACAGGCCGCTTTGCCAAAGTCGATGACTTGATTTTAACCACAATTTTGGTGCGCGGACATCTTTGCCGGCATCTGTAAAAAAGGAAACATTATGTACTACGCGATAATCAGTGAAGATGTCGAGAACAGCCTGCCGTTGCGCATGCAGGCGCGGCCTGCCCATCTGGTGCGGGTAGAGGCACTCAAGGCCGCTGGCCGCCTGGTCATCGCCGGCCCGCACCCTGCCATTGATGATGAAAATCCGGGCGATGCCGGCTTCTCTGGCAGCCTGATTATTGCCAGCTTTGCGTCACTGGCCGAAGCTGAAGCCTGGGCCGCCGACGATCCTTATGTGGCGGCAGGTGTCTACCAAAAGGTAACCGTTAAACCCTTCAAGCAGGTGCTGCCCTGATCACGGCGCAGGTGCAGGCCGCAGATCCGGATAATTCTCATCAAGCGTTGCATTCCAGCTCGCCAGCTGGTCCGCCTTCTGTGACCACAGCGAGCTGATGTCACCGGTTATGGTGATCTGTTCAATTACATCGCCGGGACGAATGCGATTAACAACGTCCATGCCCTGCGTCACGCCGCCAAACGCCGAGTGCAAACCATCCAGATGGGGCGTGCGTACGTGGGTAATAAAAAACTGGCTGCCTTCAGTGCCGGGACCCGAGTTGGCCATGGAGATGATGCCCGGTCGATTGTGGCGCAGATGCGTTTCACCGCTGAACCGGTAACCCGGATTGCCGGTGCCGGTACCCAAGGGATCGCCGCCCTGAATCATGAACTGTGGCTCAACCCGGTGAAAGGTCAGGCCGTCATAAAACCCGCGCTTGGCCAGATTGACGAAATTGGCCACCGTGGTGGGGGCGGCGCGCGCATTCAGCTCTACCTCTATGACGCCTTTGCTGGTGTTGATCACTGCGGTCAGGCTCTGTGCATGCGCGCCGCCCGGGAGCACGATCAGCCCCGCCATCAACAGAATACCCTTCAGAAATACACTTACCTTCATCATTCTGCCTCTTCCAGTCACTGATGTTATCGAACCAGCTCCAGGGTAACCGGAGCATGATCCGAGAAATATTCGTCAGTATATATGGATGCCGACTTCACTGCAGGCACCAGTGCAGGTGTGATCACATGGTAATCCAGCCGCCATCCCACGTTATTGGCTCGTGCCTGCCCGCGATTAGACCACCAACTGTACTGCTCAGACTGTTTATTCACCAGGCGGAATGAATCCACGAAACCGACCTCATCATACAGCCGGTCCAGCCAGGCCCGCTCTTCCGGAAGGAATCCGGAATTTTTGCGGTTTGCCCGCCAGTTTTTCAGGTCGATTTCCTTGTGACACATATTCCAGTCGGCGCAGATTATGTAATCCCTGCCATCAACACGCATGCGCTGTAGATGTTCCATGAACACATCGAGAAAGCGGAATTTGACGGTCTGCCGCGCGTCACCGCTGGACCCAGATGGCATGTACAGGGAGATCACGCTGAGATTGCCAAAATCTGCCTGCAGGTAACGGCCTTCCCTATCGGCGATTTCCCACCCCAGACCTCGGGTTACACGGTCCGGTTGTTGCCGGCTGTAGATAGCTACACCCGAATAACCTCTCTTCTCCGCATCGAAGTAATGGCAATGATACCCCTCCGGGAAAAACGGCCCTTCCTGTAATTGATGCTCTTGGGCCTTGGTTTCCTGCAGGCAGACCACATCAGGCATCTGCTTCTCAAGCCAGTGAAAGAAGCCTTTTCGGGCCGCCGACCGCACACCGTTGCAATTAAATGTGGTGATTGTAAACCGTTTGCCGGTTTTCATCGTCTAAACGTTACCTTTCGTCGAGATTGGGAATATTTTACTGTAACAGTGTTACTTTATTACGCATATGTGTTACTATGCGCGCAGTTACTCAGGTGCACAACGCCGAAAGTAACGAAACAACCAAAAACGTGATCGTATAACCCACAAGGAGAAGACTTCATGAGCGAACTTATCATCAGCGCACGAGCAGCATTAGTGACTGCAGCTATCGTAACCGCGTCTGTTGCTGTACCTGTTCTGACCATTCTGGCAGCACAGTAAAATAAGCACCTGGCGATATTCCTGACCACCGTCAGAGCAACATCACCAGGGGGCCACACAGACAGCCCACCCGAACAGGGAGCTTATTATGATAGATCAGATATACCACGAGTCTGCCGGCGTATTGAGTTTTAACGCACTGGCCGTGACTGTGTTTTTAGCAATACCCGCCTGGACGGTTTTTACTGCATCAGCCCTCTGACCCTGTCAGCTACCGGGCTGATGCACTTGTTTTAACTTGTCCACGAAATGACAGGGCTTGTGACGACTGTCAAGCTGTTGCGCAATCAACCCCTCCCATGCAGTGCGGCATGCTCCGGTCGAACCCGGCATGCAGAACACGATGGTGCCGTTGCTCATACCCGCAAAAGCCCTCGACTGGATGGTTGAACTGCCAATCTCAGCATGCGACAGATAGCGAAAAATCTCACCGAAACCGTCTATGTGCATATCCAGCAGTGGTGTGACTGCCCTGACGGTATTGTCTCGGGCGGTAAAGCCGGTGCCACCCGTCAACAGAATCGCCTGAACCTGGTCGTCAGCGATGAGTGTGGCAACCAGGGCGCGCAATTTATAGGTGTCATCCTTGATAATGACCTTTCTGATTACGTGGTGACCGGCGCTCTGCAACCGCTCTGACAGATAACGGCCAGAGCTGTCGGTGTCTTCGGTACGGGTGTCGGACACGGTAACCACGACTGCGTTTACCGGGGTAGGAATACTGGTCATCAATGGGCTGTCAGCCTCCTGTCATGTTCATCAGGCGCACCGGCTGTGCATAGTCCTGTTCGTAGAAGTGGTGGCGCTCCGGCTTCAGGTCCATGGCGGCGATAATCGCCTGCTTGAGGCTGTCGCTGATGGGTGTATCACTGGCACGTTCAAGGTTGGCCAGTTCGTCCTGAACAGCAACATCCTGCCCCTGCCTCAGCACCGTACGCAGATCCGCAGAATGTTCATTACCCAGGCAAAGCAGCAGGCGCCCTTCCACAGTCACCCGCACCCGGTTACAGTCAGCGCAAAAATTATGCGACATGGGAGAGATGAAGCCGATACGGCTTTGCTGGCCGGGGATCTGGAAATATTTGGACGGCCCTGCCGTTGTGGCAGCACTGTTGACCAGGGTGTATCGCGATTCAATCTGTTCCCGCACCCAGTCATTGCTGCATACAGTCTCTTCGCGGCTATGGTCGGAGGCCTGACCCAGCGGCATTTCCTCAATAAAGGCTATGTCTATGTCATGATCGACGGCGTAGTCAGTCAGTGCCAGTACTTCGTCATCGTTATAACCCTTCATGACCACTGCATTCAGACGGATTCGGTCGAACCCGACGCGACGTGCAGCGTCAATGCCAGCCAGCACCTTGTCCAGTCGTCCGACACGCGTGATGCGCCGGAAACGGTCGGCATCAAGACTGTCTATGCTGATATTGATACGGTTGACACCGGCATCACGCAAAGGACCGGCCAGTTTGTCAAGTTGGGCTCCATTGGTAGTCAGCAATAGTTCCTGAAGGCCTGGCAAGCGACCCAGCGCCTGAATCAGGGACATCACATTGTTGCGCACAAGGGGCTCACCACCGGTCAGCCTGAGCTTGCTGACGCCCAGCTCAGTAAAAGCGCGACCGACACTGTAGATTTCCTCCAGCGACAACACCTGCTGTCGGGGCAGAAACGTCATGTCTTCGGTCATGCAGTAAACACAGCGAAAATCACAGCGATCGGTGACCGACAGTCGCACATAATCGACCCGGCGACCAAAGCGGTCGATCAGGGCATTTGCTGCATTGTTGTCGGTTTCGTCGGATCGGTACATGGTAACTCGTTGTTGATGGATAACTCGATATTGATCAGGGCACCGGGTCTGCAATCATCATCTGCAGACGCACAGGCTCTTCGTCATTCAGCGGCAAGGTCGGCGAGCGCGCCTGGAAGTCCCCTGATTGTACATCGGCAGAGCCACTGAGTGAAACCGTCGCCACAATGGTGACTTCCTCGGCTGATGACAGGCTGAACGGGCCGACCGCATCTGCGTCAGACAGCGTTACTATGGCAGGCAGATCTGCCACTGTCATCACCTTGGCAGCAAGCGGCGGCCCGGCCTGCTGGAGATTGCGGGCTGATACAAATACCCGGGTATCCGGCGCCAGGTCCAGATCAGGTCCCAAGGACAGGCTTATTTCCAGCCGGGGGCCCGACGCAACAGCCGGAGTTACGCCACTGGCCTCCATGCGCTGCTGCGCTTCGGCAATCATCTGTTGCAGAAACTGACGATCATCTTCACGCCGTGATATGCCCAGCAACTGTTGCCAGTAGGTCACGGCGCTTTGATAATTCTCGTTGATAAAGGCATCAGCTCCCAGCAACTGCAGCACAGACTGCTCCGCCGGGTCAAGTCGTTGGGCCTGGTCGATAATGGCCTGCACCTCGTCGGTAATCTGTTGCCCGGCGGCAATGTAGGCTGCCTGAGCATATTGCCCCAGGATGATGGCGCGATCCTGTGAATTCTCGACAAAAGCAGCAGCACGCTCAAAGGCGCGCGCAGCTTCGTTTATCTGCCCCAGACTGACCAGGTGACGGGCCAGGTAGTACCAGGCCCAGGCATTTTCCCCATCCTCCTCAATAATCGCACCCAGCTCGAAGATAAGGTCGCGCAGCTCTTCGGGATCACCCTGATTATCGCGACTGCGTTCAAATACATCAGCTATCTGCAGGTCCTCTTCAAAGCCCCACAAACCGTAAAGATAAAACGACAGAGGCAACATCAGTACAACAGTGACAACAGGTATCAGCCTCGACGGCGTCAGTAACGACGCGGATCTCGCATTCTGATGGCCGCCCGGTTGTTCATCATTCCTGACATCTGCCAGCAGTGTGCGCTGCAGCTCTGCCTTTAGTGCCTGGTGCTGGTCCGCATCAAGCGCGCCCGCTGTCAGCTCGGCGTCAAGTTCTGCCAGTCTTTCTTCAAAGATCATCAGATTGGCGGAATCGCGGTGCTGATGACCGCGATCACCGGCATTGTGCTGTTGTCGCGCGAAAACCAGCACCGGCAACGCAACAAAAAGTACCGCAAGCACCATGAGCAACAGACTGACTATCCAGAACAAAGTATCACCTTTTTAACAATTGGAGAGAGTATGGCTGACAAGGTCAAATCCTGTCAGAAGCGCTGTCCTTTTTTTTCGCGAGCAACTCTT
This sequence comes from uncultured Gammaproteobacteria bacterium, assembly GCA_913058135.1. Lineage (GTDB taxonomy): Bacteria > Pseudomonadota > Gammaproteobacteria > Pseudomonadales > Pseudohongiellaceae > Pseudohongiella. Next base: position 10,891 of record CAJXPR010000067.1, on the reverse strand, counting down.
TCAGTCGCGCTTCTTCAGCACTACTGAGTGTTGACACGGAGTCCGGTGATACGTGCCCACTGCGTCGCATGATGGAAATGGCCACCCAGATGCCCATCGCCAGAAACAGCAATGGCCCGAACCACAGTAGCACCGTCTGGAGTGTCAAACGCGGACGATAGAGAATGAAGTCGCCATAACGCGCCAGCATGAATTCTTCGATCTGCTGATCGGTTTGTCCCTCCATGATCATGCGATAGATTTCGCGACGCAGATCTGCAGCGACACCACCTGGCGAACTGCTGAGGTTGGCGTTCTGGCACATCGGACAACGGAACTCGTTGGACAGTTCGCGGAATCGTCGTTCCTGCTCTGCAGTTTCGAAATCATAGACATCGACAGCAGCGTGAACGTCGCTGGTAAACGACTGTGCACCTACGGCCAGCAGAAAGGCCAGCACCAGGCTGCTGATAACACGTGTCGGCATCACGACCCTTCCTCAGCCTGAACGGCAGCAATCACCGGCATGATCTCATCATCCCAGACCTGATAGTCAATCACACCGATATGCTTGTAGCGTATCACGCCTTGTGCATCGACAATGAAGGTTTCCGGTGCCCCATAAACGCCGAGATCAATTCCATAGCGCCCGGTGTCGTCCACAATGCTCATGGTGAACGGATTGCCATTATCATCCAGCCACTCACGCGCAGCGTCGTCGGTGTCTTTGTAGTTAACACCGACGATGGGAATGATACCGGCTTCCCTGGCGGCCATGAAAATGGGGTTTTCCTGTAGGCACGGCAGGCAGTAGCTGCCCCAGATATTCAGAATAAATGGCTCGTCCGGCAAATCCTCGCGTGTCACCAGTTGATCACCGGCCTCAAGGGTCCGGAGCTCAAATTCCGGCAAGGGGCGATCCAGCAGCACGGATGGCAAGGTGCGTGAATCCAGATACAGACCTCGCCACATAAAGACGGCCAATACTGCAAACCCTATAACGGGCAAATACAGTTTCAGATTTTTCATGAGGTCAGTCCCCCGCCAGACACAGATCCTGCAGACGCAGCAGAGTCCGGCTCAGCGTTGATACTGACAGCCTCGCCGCGCCGGACTTTATAACGACGGTAACGTTTGTCGGTGACGGCGAGAATGCCGCCCAGAGCAATGAAGATAGTGCCAATCCAGACCCAGCGTACAAAGGGCTTCACGTACATGGTCATGGTCCAGGCGCCATTGGCGCGCGGATCACCGAGCGACACAAACAGGTCACGGAAGAAACGACCATCGATGCCCATCTTGGTGGCGGGTGTGCCACTGGCCGTGTACAGCTGCTTCTGCGGGTACAGATCCAGCAGATAGGTGTCGCCGCGAATCACTCTGATTGTCGCTTCGTCAGCAATATAATTGGGCCCCTGCACCGGCTCCGTGCCATTAAACACAAAGGTGTAGTTGCCCAGTTCGGCACTTTGACCGGGTTGCAGCAGGACGCTGCGTTCAATGCTGTAAATGCTGGTCAGGCAGGCGCCGGCCATGGTCATGACAAAGCCGAAATGTGCCAGCTGCATACCCCAGTAGCTCAGTGACAACCCTTTCAGGCCGGCCAGTCTGCTTGCCTTGTTGGCAGACTTCGTCCACAGGTCGCGGGCCATGGCAAAGATCACCCACAGCGCCAGTACTGCCGTTGCGATCGTTGCCACCGGTACGTCCAGGGTGAACAGCACTGGAATCGCAACACCCAACACCAGTGCCGCAATAAGCACCCGGGCCAATTGCTGGCGCAAGTAGGTCGCCGACGTCTTCTTCCAGCGGCTGATCGGCCCTATACCCATCAGCACAACCAGTATCCCCATCAGGGGTATAAAGATGGTGTTGAAATAAGGTGGGCCCACGGAAATCAGATCGCCACCGGACATCGCCTGGTAAACCATCGGATACAGAGTGCCCAGCAATATTGCGGCGCTGGCGACTACCAGAATCATATTATTGGCCAGCAGGAAAACCTCACGCGACCAGGAGCCGAATCCGAATTCACTTTTTAATGCCGGCGCCCGTATCGCGTACAGCAACAGCGAGCCGCCAATGATCAGGCCCAGAAAGCCGAGAATATACACGCCGCGAGTCGGATCGGTGGCAAAGGCATGCACCGAGGTCAGCAGACCGGAACGCGTGATAAACGTGCCCAGCAGGCTTGAGGCAAACGCCATGATCGCCAGCAGCACGGTCCAGCTTTTGAACACACCACGCTTTTCCGTGGCTGCCAGGGAGTGAATCATGGCCGCCCCCAGAAGCCAGGTGATCAGCGGCGGATTTTCGACCGGATCCCAGGCCCACCAGCCACCCCAGCCAAGTTCGTAATAGGCCCACCAGGAGCCCAGCGACAGGCCAAGTGTCAGGATGGCCCACGCGGCGTTGGCCCAGGGTCGGCACCAGCGTGCCCATGCTGCATCCAGACGGCCACTGATCAGCGCAGCAATGGCAAACGCGAAGACCACGGAAAAGCCGACGTAACCCATGTACAGCGACGGTGGATGAATAATAAAGGCAAAATCCTGCAACGCAGCATTCAGGTCAGCGCCATCAGCCGGAGGCAAAGGCAACACCCGGTCAAAGGGATTCGAGGTGGCCAGCATGAACAGGGTGTAGCCGACACAGATCATGCCCATGATCGCCAGTACGCGAGCAACAAAATCCTCTGGCATGGCCTTGCTGAATACCGTCACTGCCAGCATCCACGCCGCCAGCATCCACGTCCAGAACAGGAAGGAGCCTTCGTGTCCGCCCCACACTGCCGTGATCTTGTATTGTATCGGTAATGCCGTATTGGAGTGATTGGCGACAAAAGCGACAGAAAAGTCATCGGTGACAAAACTGTAACCCAGAATCAACAGGCTGATGCTGAGGAACACAAAAATGCCTGCGGTTAGCGGGCGTGCCAGCTTCATCCACAACAGATTATCGCGGGCTGCACCCACCATGGGAATCACGCCCAGCAAAATGCTCAGGCAGAATGCCAGGATCAGCGAAAAGTTACCCAGTTCAGGAATCATTGAAAACCTTCCTGATTCTGCCCCTGAGTCTGGCCCATCACACGCTGGCGTTCTGCTGCGTCCATCGCTGCCTTGACCTCCACCGACATGTAATTTTCGTCATGCTTGGCCAGTACCCGGGAAGCCAGAAACTGGCCTTCCGGGGTGATGCTGCCCTCAGCAACGATGCCCTGCCCCTCACGAAACAGATCAGGCAGGATACCGTTGTATTGGACATCTACCTCATGCGCATAATCGGTGGTGATGAAGTTGACCTGCAGCTGTTCTTCGCTGTGCCTGATCGAACCTTCCTTGACCATGCCGCCAACCCGGATGCGCTGACCGGGCTGAACTTCGCCGGCGGCAATCTGTGTCGGGGTGAAAAACAGGTCAATATTTGAACTCAGTGCATAAAGCGACAGACCAATGGCTACGCTGAGGCCGGCGGCAATAAAAATGATGATGCCAAGCGTTTTTCTGCGATGCGGTTTCATTCTGCACTCCTGTCGTTGGTGCCATGGCGACTGGCAGCCCGGGCGGCGAGTTCTGCGTCGCGTGCTGCACGACGTTTTTGCAGACGAATGAACTGTTTCCGCTGCAATCCCGGCAAAATCAGATGATAACCGAGAAACATCGCAAACAGCAGATAAACCACCCACACATGAAAGCTGTAGGTGCCCATCTGCAGAAATTCGCTGAAACTGGAAAATTGTAGTGTCGGCATCGTATTAGGAGCTCCCCAGGCGCAACATTAAACCTGACTTCGAGCGATCAGGTCGGTCACCCATTGCGACCGGCGTTCACGAGTCAGAATTTCATTGCGGGTTCGTAATAGCAACGAAATCACGAACAGCAGGTACACCGCCACAATCATGATCACCAGCGGCACCCAGATCTCCGGCGGATTAGGCGCCGTGGATTCCATGGAAAAGTTACTGGCAGGCTGATGCAAAGTGTTCCACCACTCCACCGAATACTTGATGATGGGCACATTGATGGCACCGACGATCGCCAATACCGCACAGGCTTTGGCGGCCGCATCCGGGCTTTCAATGGCCGAGCGCAGGGCAATGACCCCAACAAACAGGAAAAACTGGATCAGCATGGATGTCAGGCGCGCATCCCAGGCCCACCAGGTACCCCAGATCGGCTCGCCCCAGATGGCCCCGGTGGCCAAAGCCAGGCCAGTAAACCACAGGCCGATGGGTGCCACACATTTAGCGACCATATCAGCCAGTTTCATCTTCCAGACCAGCGTGATAGCACCTGCGATGGCCATCAATGGGAAGCAGGCCAGCGAAATGCTTGCTACTGGCACGTGCACGTACATGATGCGGATCGTGTGTCCCTGCTGGTAGTCCTCGGGCACAAACAGCAAGGCCCAGGTCAGTCCCACCAACAACAGCAGTGCCATGGCCGCGTACAGCCACGGCAGCCATTTCCCTGACAGTTCGTAGAACCAGCGCGGCGAGCCCAGTTTTGAAAACCATAACCACATAGTTGTCAGTTTCTCTTATCGTTACATTTATGGGGTCGGAGACCACTCGACCAACGCTAAGCGGCTGATTGCCCGACTATAACACGCAGATGACGGCCGGCCTGTTACGCTTTGTAACACCATGGGCAGTTTCACTCTCTCCCCTGTCGCAGTCAGGTTCCCTAGTTGACGCTGATCCGTAAAGCCGCCGCTGACGCCAGCGGCGCAATGCTCAGTGCCACCGCCAGCATGGCACCCAGCAAGGCAAAATGACTGCCTACCGGCAGACCAAACATGACATCTGTCACCGCTTTCGCGCCGATTATAAGCACCGGCATGGTCAACGGCAAAACAATCACGGCCAGAATCAGACCGCGACTGCCCAGCCCCACCGTCAGCGCGACACCGATCGAGCCAAACAGGCTCAATACCGGTGTGCCGATCAACAGGGTCAGTACCAGTGTCCAGTAGGCTTCCTCGGGCAGGTACAGCATATAGGCCAGCAGTGGCGATAATACGACGACCGGCAGCCCGCTGATCAGCCAGTGGGCGATATTCTTGGCCAGCACCAGAAAAAACAGCGGTTGCGGCGACAACAACAGCTGTTCCAGAGAGCCGTCTTCATAGTCTGCCCGATACAGGTTGTCCAGCGACAGCATGGAGGCCAGCAAGGCTGACACCCAGACCACACCGGCCGATATGCGGGTCAGCTCCAGCGGATCGGGACTGACCCCCAATGGAAACAGGGTCACCACGATAAGAAAAAACATGATTGGATTGAGCAGGTCGTTGCGGCGCTTGAAGGCCACCAGCAAGTCGCGTCGCAAGGTCGCAACAAAAGCGCCCCAGGTACTGACTTCAGGCGAGGGAGCAATACTCATAAGGGCTGCTCCACGCCGTCCAGGTTCAGGCGCTCGACGGCGCAGGGTACATTAAGACGGTGATGTGTGGTGACCAGCGCCGAACCGCCACCGGCAATGTGTTCGGCCAGCAGCAGTTCCAGTTCACGCACACCGTAAACATCCAGCGTGGTGAACGGTTCGTCCAGTATCCATAGGGTTGCCGGGCTGATCAGCAGCCGTGCCAGTGATACCCGCTGATTCTGGCCTGCCGACAGGTTGCGGCACGGCACGTCTTCGAACGCTTTCAGCCCTACCCGCGCTAACGCTGCCTCGATGCGAAGGTCATCAACCGGCGTGTGCAGCGAAGCACTCCAGCGTAAATTCTCTCGAGGCGTCAGTATCCGATTCACCCCGACGCGATGGCCGATGTAAAGCAATGCCGCCAGGAAGGTTTCACGCTGTGCGGTCACCGGTATGCCACGCCACAGAATATCGCCTTCATAGCTGTCGTTGAGACCACAGATGATACGTAACAAGGTGGTTTTACCACTGCCGTTGCTACCCAGCACCTGCATCAGCTGTCCGCGACCGACAGAAAAAGTAAGGTCAGAGAACAGTATTCGTTCGTCACGCTCACAGAATAGCGATTGGACCTGCAACAGAACGTCGGTATTCGATGGACTGGTCCGGTCTGCAGAGGATTGAGCGGTATCAGGCGTCATAGGGCTGGTTACGGGGCGATCGCACGCACGGCTTACGAAAATGAGCGCCGATTATAACCACATTCTGTCAGGAAATCCTCTAGCCCTGGGCGGAATCAGGCGGGCCGGCCGGCGCCTCGTGCTGCTATCAGGGACACCAGCTTGGCCTCGGCCTGCGACAGGCCGCAGGTCTTGACCAGATCTTCGGGGGCGGCCCCCATCTGGATCAGCTTGCTGGCCTGGTCATAGGTCAGGCTGCCGGCATCCTTGTTTTCCAGTTCCTGCTGCCGCCTGGCGGTCAGTGTCACCCGTTGCTCCAGGGTCTGCACGCTGCTGCCCAGCTTCAGGATGGCGCCGCTGTTGGCACGCAGCAGCGCTTCTTGCCGAGTGGAGACCTCGATCAATGTCTGATGCAGCCTGGAGATCTTGCGCATACTGACGATCTGCATGACACCCAGTGTCAGGCTGAGGCCGGCCATCAGGGCCAGCACCAGCGTTATGCTCATTGTCGTCAACATGCCATCAGACTCCTCTCGGGTTGTAATATCACTGGTCGAGCTCGGCGAGTTCTTCCTCACTCAGTAATTTGTCGAGCTCTACCAGAATCAGCAACTGGTCATCACGGTGGCAGACACCCTGAATGAAACGGGCCGAATCATCCTTGTTCACTTGCGGGGGAGTCTCGATCTCCGAACGCTTCAGATAGACGACTTCCGCCACACTATCGACTACGATGCCGATGATGTGCTGCCCTATTTCAATGATCACTATGCGGGTATTGTCGTCCGGCTCACGATCCGGCAAGCCGAAGCGGCAACGGGTGTTGATCACCGAGATCACTGTGCCGCGAATATTGATAATACCCATGACATAGTTTGGCGCGCCGGGCACGGGAGCAATATCCTGGAACTTCAGGACCTCCTTTACCACCATCACGTCAACGCCGTAGGTTTCATTCTCCAGTTGAAACGTCACCCATTGCAGAATCTGGTCATTTTCCTGTTTCTTTACGTCAGCCATGGGCTTCCTCGTTTACTCGTGTCAATTTAACCAGCGTCAATTTTCCAGCGTTTCAGACGACCAGGCAGAAACTGCATAAATAAATGCAGTTTCTGTGCCACCAATGGCAGACAACACCAAAGCCGGATCAGCTGTCTTTTTCCAGGTCTGCCTTGACCTGCTTTGCGGTATCGCTTGCATCCAGCATCGCGACCAGTACATCCACGTCCAGCAGCGCGCATAGCCGCTGCAGAACTGTTCCTGCCAGCCAGGGACGTTTGCCCGTGGTCTCGCGCCAGCGGACATCAGCAGGCTGCAAATGCACGGACTGGTCGGCGTTGTTGACAGCCAGCGCCCAGTGGCTGTCTCCTAGTACAACCACGCTCTGATAGTCAGTCTTCTGTTCTGGTGTAACTCGCTCGGGCATGACAAAACGTGCTGTATCCACCACGCGGATGGTCCGGCCGTTCCAGCGGATCAAGCCCATGAACCAGTCAGCCTGGGCCGCCATAGGCTGCAGCTTGTCAGCCAGCGGCATTATGCCACCCAGGTCATGCAGCGGCGCCGCCAGTTTCAACCCCATGACATCAAACAGAAGACTGGCAAACGGTTTGTCGGCCCAGGGCATGATTGACCGGCGTTGTTCCTGAGGTGCCACTTCGCTGGCCGCCAGATCTGTTTCGTCAGGCTCTTTTGATACAGCCGGAGCGGCCTCCCGCAACAGTGGCGCGGCGGCGAGAGTGGCCACTGCCTCGCCGACCGGTTCAGCAGTCAGTGCCTGTGTCACTGTCGGCTCAGGCTCGTTGACCGGCATATCATCCGTGTCGGGCAGGACATTGCGCAGCAGCACATCAAGGTAGTCCTGCACAACACCAGGTGAGGCAATGGGCCGCGTTGTTTGTGTAGACGTGTACCCACTAGCCATGCGCTACTGCTCCTGCTGCCGATGGGGCAAGCTCTGAGGATGTTTTCAACAGCGTCTTTAACAGTGAAGCGTAGGCCTGAATACCGCGACTGGTCGGATCCAGTGACAGCGGTGTGACCCCACGTGAACTGGCATCACGCAGTCGCGTATCGACCGGGATGGCTGAATTCCAGACATGGTCTGGCCATGTTTTGCGCATATGTCGGAAACTGCTGACGCCGGCCTGCGTCCGACGGTCAAACAAGGTGGGCACCAGCAAATAAGGCAATGGTTGACGTCTGGACCGGTTGATCATTTGCAGGGTGTTCAGCATACGCTCTACTCCCTTGATTGCCAGGAACTCAGTTTGCACTGGCACGATGACCTGCTCCGATGCCGCCAGGGCATTGACCAGCAATACGCCCAGTGTGGGCGGACTGTCGATGATGACGTAGTCGAAGCGGTCCCAAAGCCGTGTCAGCGCACGTGACACAGCCAGGCCCATACCTTCCTGTGAAACTGCATTGCGCTCGAGGGTCGCCAATGCTGTGGTGCCTGGAACAAGGTACAGGCCCGGTGCATCGGTGCCATGAATACTGGCTTCAAGTTGCGCGTCTGTCAGCTTGCCAGTCGGCGTGAACCAGTCGAAGCTGCTGTTGGCCGCCGCTTCCGGAGAATGACCAAAATAACTGCCCAGCGACCCCTGAGGATCCAGATCCAGCATCAGTACACGCTTGCCCTGAGCGGCCAACAGACAGCCAAGGGCTACAGTTGTTGTTGTTTTACCAACACCGCCTTTTTGATTGGCTACTGACCAGACTCTCATGTCACCAGGCCTCGCTGCTTGCGCAGCTCACTATCAGTTGATTTCTTCACATAAGCGCGGCGCCACCCGCCGCAGATCCAGCACCTCGTCGACCAGGCCGGCCTTGGCCACGGCCATTGGCATACCGTAAATCACACAACTGGCCTCGTCCTGCGCCCATATGGTGGCACCCTCGGCCTTCAGCAACCGGGCGCCATCGCGACCGTCAGCGCCCATACCTGTGAGGACTATCCCAAGTACCTTGGCGCCCAGGTCGCGGGCCACCGAACCAAAGGTGACATCAAGCGACGGTTTGTAATTCAGACGTTCATCGCCGTCCACGACCCGGAGTCGCATCGGCGTGCGCCCGTCAAGCAACATCTGCTTGCCACCTGGTGCCAGATAGGCATGACCGGGACGCAAAACATCACCGTCTCTGGCCTCACTGACATTAATCTGACATATCCGGTCCAACCGTTCGGCAAAGGCCTTGGTGAAAGTTCCCGGCATATGCTGCACCAGCAGTATGGGCAACCGAAAGTTGGCCGGCAAGCGTGTAAGCACTTCCTGCAATGCCATGGGACCGCCGGTCGACGCACCAATAACTACCAGCTGGGTGGCACGCTGACTGCGGCGTGCGGGCGCTGCGGGCTCCGCTGCTTTGGTGGCTGCAGTTGTTGCTGGTGCCGGCCGCGTAGCTGTCCGACTTGCCGCCACCATTACAATTCGATCGCACAGCACCTTTTGTATTTCATCGGTGTTCCGGGAAATTTCCTCGAAATTTTTCGGCAGATAATCAACTGCCCCCGCCTCCAGCGCATCAAGCGTGACCCTGGCGCCCTCGTAGGTCAATGATGAAAACATCAGCACCGGTATGCCCAGCTTGCGGTGAATTTCCCGCAACGATGTGATGCCATCCATCACCGGCATTTCGTAATCCATGGTGATGACATCCGGCCGCAGCCGCTTCGCCTCGTCAATACCTTCCTGACCATTAGCGGCGGTGCCAACGACCTGTAAACGGGCATCCGCATTAATCAGTTCTGTCAGGCGGCGCCGGAAGAATCCGGAATCATCAACCACCAATACCTTGATTGCCATTATCTACCGTACCTGTCAGCGCTACGGGCGCTCATAAAGCCGAACTGAACATTCGATTGATGACTTGACTGCGTTCAGGCAGCATAACGTTTGAGCAATCCGGGAACGTCCAGAATCACTGCGATGCGACCATCACCTGTAATCGTTGCGCCGGCCATGCCCGGCGTACCGTGCAGCATCCGTCCCAGAGGTTTGATCACCACTTCTTCCTGACCAATCAGGGTGTCCACGACAAACCCGACTCTTTGCGCACCGACACTGACAATGACAACATTGGCATCATTGTTTCGTTCGTGACTGTCCTTGGTCGGGCTGTCCGTCAACCAGCGCCGCAGATGAAACAGCGGCAGGGCTTTGTCCCTGACAGTGACCACCTGTTGTCCATCGACGACATGGGTGCCATTGAGATCAAGATTGAATATCTCGCTGACACTGGCCAGAGGCAACGCAAATGCCTGCTCTCCTACCAGGATCATCAGCGTCGGCATGATCGCAAGGGTCAGTGGTACCTTGATTTCTATGCGCGTACCGTCGCCGGGTTTGGAATCGATGAAGACCGAGCCATTAAGTTGCGTAATTTTGGTTTTGACCACGTCCATGCCGACACCGCGACCAGACACGTCAGACACCTCGGTCTTGGTGGAAAAACCGGGCGCAAAAATAAGATCGAAGCATTCACTGTCGCTGAGCCTGTCGGCGGCGTCTTTGTCCATCAGCCCCTTCTCGACCGCCTTGCCTCGCAACATGTTCGGGTCCATGCCGTTGCCGTCATCGCTGATGGTTAACAGAATGTGATCGCCTTCCTGCTCCGCTGCCAGCAATATGGTGCCCTGCCGGGGTTTCCCGGCGGCTTCGCGCTTGTCCGGGGTTTCTATCCCGTGATCGACTGCATTCCTGACCAGGTGAACGAGCGGATCTGCCAGTGCTTCAACGAGGTTCTTGTCAAGATCGGTGTCTTCGCCATGAAGCTCCAGCACCACATCTTTTTTCAGGCTACGCGCCAGGTCCTGTCTCTTATACACATCTCCGAGCCCACGAGACAGGCAGAAATCTC
>CAJXPR010000066.1 GCA_913058135.1 uncultured Gammaproteobacteria bacterium | reverse complement strand
CGAGATTTCTGCCTGTCTCGTGGGCTCGGAGATGTGTATAAGAGACAGCCATTGCACATGAAGTCGGCCGAGGGTGCCTCGACGACGCAGGAACCGTTGCACTCGCCTTCGCAAGTTGCGCCAGCGCCCATTTCACAGGTGCCCTGGCACATGCCATCGCAAGCGCCTTCGAATCCTTCTTGGGTTCCAGCGGAACCCTCGCAGGTGCCGGAGCAGGTGCCGTCGCATGCTGCGGCGACTTCGAGGGCGCAAGAGCCTTCGCAGGTGCCTTCGCAGGTGCCTTTGTGCTTGCCTTTGCTTTTGTTGGCGTCTTGGCAGGGGCTTTTGCCGGTTTGGCAGCCCTGGTTGCCGTCGCCTTGCTCGCCGGTTTTTTCGCGGCAGCTTTGGTCGCCGTGGCCTTCGGCGTTTTAACAGGTTTGTCAGCGCTTGTGTCGGCTTTTTTGGTGCGAGTCGCTTTGGTTTTAGTGTCAGTCATACCGATCTCTCTCTGTCAGGATGATCGATTCTAGCAGATTGCCCCGACGAAGAAATACGTCTCCCGGCTTTGTTTGATTTTCGCCCTCCGGTTCGCCAAAGAATGCGTTAGAATCAGGCGCCCAACTGCGATATGGTCAGTGTTTGTGCGCTATTGCTCACCAGCCGGGCTACGGAGACCACACGATGTCATTGAAAGACACCAAAACCGAACAGAACCTCAAGGCAGCGTTCGCCGCCGAATCCCAGGCCAACCGCCGTTATCTGTATTTTGCCCAGAAAGCTGATATTGAAGGCCATAGCGATGTGTCGGCGCTATTCAGATCGACAGCGGAAGGCGAGACCGGCCATGCCCATGGCCACCTGGAATATCTCGAGACGACAGGCGATCCGGTGACCGGTCTGCCGATTGGCGGTACTGCCGACAACCTGAAGTCAGCCATTGCCGGCGAGACGCATGAATATTCAGATATGTATCCGGGCATGGCCAGGGACGCCCGGGATGAAGGCTTTGACGAGATCGCAGACTGGATGGAAACGCTGGCCAAGGCAGAACGGTCCCATGCTCACCGATTCCAGAAGGCGCTGGAGCTGCTGGAAGCGGAGGTGACGGAGGAGTGACCACCACCATGGTTCTGGCAGATCCCCTCAAACTGACCGTGGCAGACTTAAGCACCCCGGAACAATACCAGCGACAACGCCAGGATATCCGCCGGGCCATGATTGCCCACAAGAAAAAGCGGCGCGTCGCGCTGGGCCCGCATGTCACCCTGCACTTCGAAGACCGCCTGACCATGAAATACCAGGTTCAGGAAATGATGCGGGCGGAAAACCTGCGTAGCGAACAGGATATTGCTCAGGAATTGGCAGCCTACAACCCGCTGATCCCGGACGGCAGCAACCTGAAATGCACGCTGATGATCGAGCTGCCCGATGCCGGGCAGCGGCAACATGCCCTGCGCCAACTGGTTGGCCTGGAACACCACATTAACCTTCAGATTGAGGGATACCCGGCAGTGACGGCCATCGCCGACGAAGACCTGCCCCGAACAACAGCCGACAAAACCTCAGCCGTGCATTTCCTGCGCTTCGAGTTCACTGCCGAGATGGTCGCGGCAGCACGAAGCGGTGCATCCTGGACACTCTCCAGTCAGCATCCGGCCTATGCCTGTCAGGTGGCGCCCCTGCCGACTCAGCTTGTTGATGCCCTGTGTTGTGACTTTGTCTCCGGCGGGAATCGCTGACAGCGTTACCTGAAATGGTGTATAATCATTGGCTTTTCACGGTGAACCCAAAGGTTGACAGCATGTCCAAGTCTAAAAAAGATCTTCCCGTTTGTGACCGAGATGATCTGGCTCGCCAGATGGCGGCTTTTGTTAAATCGGGCGGCAAAGTTCAGCAGATTCCGACCGGCACCAGCGGCCAGACGCATACCCGCGGCCCACGCCAGATAATCCTGAGCCACAAAACTGCCAATTGAGTTGTGCTGTGGCGTTGACATCACAGCAACGCCACCATCGCGCTTGAATCAGTCTGCGTCCACCCTGCTGACCTCGTAACCACGCTCCGAGAGCATTGCCAACACGCCATGCTCTCCGACCAGATGCGCGGCACCGACAAGTACAAACTCGGTGCCCGGCTCGTCAAACATGGCTTCAATTTTTGGCATCCAGTTCTGATTGCGTGTTACCAGCATACTGTCATAAAGCTCGGGGGCATCTTCCAGCATGGGGCTGATGAACCTGTCCTCCAGCGATTCGCGGTCACCCGCACGCCAGGCCGCAAGCAACTCCTCTATTGCCTCACCGACACCTTCCAGGTCGCTCAGGGTGTAGGTCACAAAGTCGCTTTCATAGCCTTCTCCCATGCTTGCCAGCATGTCAATCTGCTGATCTATGGTTTCCAGCTCGCCCCGTGCCTTGCCATCGCCCATGGCCCGCGTGTTGAAATAGGCGTCGACGCCCTGAGGAGTAAACCCGAGGCGCTGGAATTCGATCATCGACAGGGTGGTCAGCAACATGCCGGGCTTGAATTTCTGCATCATCGCCATGGGTAGCCCAACGCTTTCCGCGTGCGCTGCCAATGCGGTGTAGGTCTCCTCGTCGAGCACGCTCTGCAACGTGCGCTCGTCCTGGTAAGTCAGCTGCTGCATCATCCGGGCCTGCACCGACATATCCATCATCTGGCTCTGATCAATCTCGAAAAACAGCCGGTCCGATGCCTGATACGCAGTCTCGAAGGCCTCCGGTAGCGGATAGTCCCGCGATCGCAGCAGATGAATGGTCCCGCCCAGAAAAACCGTGCTGCCATCCTTGCTTGCCTGCCAGACCGGGGCCTGGGCATGTGCCGGCAAGGCAATGACCAACAATAGCAGCGCGCCAGCCGACCACTGCAGCAGGCTCCGCGCACGGGTAGCGAGACACTGCACTTTAACGGGTTTCTCTGGTAGGTTTACACACCTGTTCATTTTCGCTCCTGTTCCTTTACATATGGCAAAACTGCTATGGCCAAACTGCTGTTCCGATTACGCCATGTTCCCGATGACGAGGCTACCGAAGTCCGTGAACTGCTGACGGCGCACAATATTTCATTTTACGAAACCAGCGCCGGCAACTGGGGCATCTCCATGCCCGGCCTCTGGCTGCATCATGACGCCGACTACCCTCAGGCCAGATCCTTGCTGGATGAATATCAGGCGCAACGCCGGCAGCGCATGCGGGCCCAGTACGAAGCCGACCGGGCAGCGGGCACCGCCGATACCGTGTTCACGCTACTACGCCGGGAACCGGCCAGGGTCATTGCCTACCTGTTCATCATTGTTGCTGTGGCTGCCATTTCCATTCTTATCTTCTATTGACGCCCGACTGCTGCTGACTCCATCACGTTCACTGACTTTAGTAAATGCGCGCAGTGGTCGTGATTGGTTTTTTCTATCGATACACCTGGCACCACCATCGATACGTTTTTCCTATCGTTGTGCGATAAATATTTCATTTTACCTAAGCTGAGTTCGCCGTTATTATTGTGCCCGTCAACTTAATCAGCCACCTCCGAAAAAGGAACGGCTACACGGCAAAGGAGCATTAACGTGTCATTGATCAACACAGAAGTAAAACCATTTAAAGCAACTGCTTTCCATAACGGCGAATTCGTGGACATCACTGAAGCGGATCTCAAAGGCAAGTGGTCAGTGGTATTTTTCTACCCGGCCGACTTCACCTTCGTGTGCCCGACCGAACTGGGCGATCTGGCCGATAACTACGCCGAGCTGAAAAGCCGCGATGTGGAAGTGTATAGCGTGTCGACCGACACCCATTTTACCCACAAAGCCTGGCATGACAGTTCGGAAACCATCGGAAAAATCACCTATCCGATGGTCGGTGACCCCACTGGCGTCATCAGCCGCAACTTTGAAGTCATGATCGAAGAAGTGGGCCTGGCAGAGCGTGGCACCTTCGTTATCGACCCGCAGGGTATCATCCAGATCGTTGAGATCTCTGCCGGCAACATTGGTCGCGATGCCTCTGAGCTGCTGCGCAAGGTCAAAGCTGCCCAGTACGTTGCCAAGCATCCTGGCGAAGTGTGCCCGGCCAAGTGGAAAGAAGGCGAAGCCACACTGGCCCCGTCACTGGATCTGGTCGGCAAGATCTGATCCAACCGCTTTGATCGCTAACATTGCATGATCTTAGCCCGAAAGCCCGGGCGCGAACCGTCCGGGCTTTTTTGTGCCCGAAATTTGTTGTTTGACTGTCTGTTTACTCGTGGATAGCTGTCGTAAAGAGGAATTAGCCCGATGCTAGATGCCAACATGAAAGCCCAGCTAAAAACTTACCTGGAAAAAGTCACCCGTCCGTTCGAAATAGTTGCTTCGCTGGATGACAGTGCCAAATCTGGCGAGTTGCGTACGCTGATCAATGACATCGCGGCGCTCAGCGACAAGATTACCGTTCGTGAAGATGGCGAAGATGCCCGACGCCCGTCATTTGCCCTGCAACGCCCGGATGCCGAGATGCACCTGCGATTTGCCGGTATTCCCATGGGCCACGAATTTACCTCACTGGTGCTGGCGCTGCTGCAGACCGGTGGTCATCCGCCCAAGCTTGGCGAGGAGAAGATTGAACAGATCAAAGCCATCAAAGGTGAATTTGTTTTTGAAACCTATTTTTCCCTCTCATGCCAGAACTGCCCGGACGTCGTGCAGGCATTGAACCTGATGGCGGTACTGAACCCCAACATCAGACATGTCGCTATCGATGGCGCGCTCTTCCAGAACGAAGTCGACGAGCGTCAGGTCATGTCTGTGCCCAGTATTTACCTGAACGGCGAAGCCTTTGGCCAGGGGCGCATGGGTGTTGACGAGATCCTGGCAAAAATCGATACCGGCGCCGCCGAACGCGAAGCCGCGAAAATCAGCAACAAGGAACCTTTCGACGTACTGATCGTCGGCGGCGGACCGGCTGGTGCCGCCGCAGCCATCTACGCAGCACGCAAAGGCATCCGCACCGGCGTTGCCGCCGAACGCTTTGGCGGTCAGGTTCTCGATACCATGGCCATCGAGAACTTCGTGTCAGTACAGGAGACCGAAGGGCCCAAACTGGTTCGCGAACTGGAAGAACACGTCAAACAGTATGACGTCGACATCATGAACCTGCAGCGGGCGTCGGCACTGGTGCCGGCAACCGAACCCGGCGGTCTGCACGAAATACAGTTCGCCAATGGTTCAGCCGTGCGGTCAAAAACGGTCATCCTGAGCACGGGTGCCCGCTGGCGTGAACTGAATGTCCCCGGGGAAGCCGAGTACCGCAACAAGGGCGTGGCCTATTGTCCGCATTGTGACGGCCCGCTGTACAAAGGCAAGCGGGTCGCGGTGGTGGGTGGCGGCAACTCCGGTATCGAGGCAGCCATTGATCTGGCCGGTCTGGTTGACCATGTCACTGTGGTGGAATTCGCCGACACCCTGAAAGCGGACGATGTGTTGCAACGTAAATTGAACAGCCTGCCCAATGCCACCATCATCACCTCGGCGCAGACCACGCAAGTACTGGGCGATGGGCAAAAAGTGACTGGCCTTGAGTACAAGGACAGGAACAGCAATGAGCTGCATACCATCGAACTGGAAGGCATCTTTGTCCAGATAGGATTGCTGCCCAACAGCGAATGGCTTAAAGGGACGGTCACCACCAGCCCGCATGGCGAAATCGAAATCGACGCCAGGGGCCAGACCAACATTCCGGGCGTATTTGCTGCCGGCGATGTCACCAATGTGCCTTACAAACAGATCATCATTGCGATGGGTGAAGGCTCGCGCTCGTCGCTCAGTGCATTTGACTACCTTATCCGCCACTGAGCCCGTTGTTTTCGCCCTTGCCAACAGCAGGGGCGAAAACCGTGATTGCCTTATCTGTTGATCCACTGCATAGTTCGCAGCGTACACTTCCGCTCGAAGATTGGCGCAGGACTCAACAGATGCACGAGCTCAATAACAATAACCAGCTTGACCCGCTCAACCGGTCAAGGCGCACAGACCCCATTCAGCAGATCCGCAGCAAACGCATAAGCCAGGGCATTCTGGTCATGCTCTTTGCGGTTTCGACACTGTCCCTGGTCAATTTCCTGGTCGGAGAGGGTGTGGTGGTGATTGCATTGTTGTTTACCATCGTGTTTCTGCTCCTGTCCCTGCTCCTATTGTACAAGGGCCATCCACAGACGGCCGCTGCGCTGACCGTATTCGTGATTTTCGTTTGTGTCGCGCAGGCCATGTGGGCCGGTGCGGGTTTACGCTCATCTGCGTTGATGGGTTACCCGGCGGTACTGCTGTTTGCCATGATCATGCTTGGTAAACGTACCTTTTACATGGCCCTGGCAGCAATGCTGCTATACATGCCGTTTCTGTTATTTGCCACGCAAAACGGTTGGCGTACGGGCCTGGAAGATGCCACCAGCTATCGCTGGCTGGCTGATTACGGTCTCATCCTGATCGCCGCAGCCTTCATCATTCGCGTACTGACATCAGACTTGCTGGCGCTGCTGGACGCCCTGCACGTGCAAATGGACGATGCCACACAGTCAAAACTGCGGGCCGAGCACATGGCCAATCACGACAACCTGACCGGACTGCCGAACCGCCGCATGGCCGAGCACTATTTTCACGAGCTTCTGCAACAGAGCCAGAAGGAGCAGGCAGGTGTCGGCCTGGTGTTTGTCGACGTGGACAATTTCAAGACCTTTAATGACTCGCACGGCCACGACCTGGGTGACGAGCTGCTGCGCCACCTGGGTCAGACTATCAGCTCACAACTGCGCAGGTCTGACCGACTGGTGCGCATTGCCGGTGACGAGTTTCTGATCATGTTGTCAAATATCTCAAAGGGCAAGGATGTCGAGGTGATACTGGAGAAAATACGCCGCGCGGTTGCCAGCCCCGTTACCATCAAGCAGGCGACCCTGGTCCCCGCCCTGTCCATGGGCATCGCACTGGCACCGGCCCACGGTCATGATTTCAGGGAGCTGGTCACCAAGGCCGATCACGCCATGTATCAGGCCAAGGCCGCCGGACGGAACCGCTACCACTTTTTCTGCCCGACCTGATCACGAAGCACAAGCCGCTGTAAAACGTTTCCGAGGCAGTTAATACATGCCTTTCACATTCATGGGCAACGCAAACAGACTACTGCGGGCGGTGACAAAAAGCACATCGCGATCAGGCCCGCCAAAGGTCATGTTGGCCGGCGCCAGCGGAAAGCTCAGTGTTTCCAGCAGCTCGCCTGTCGGGCTGTAGACGGTGATGTTATTGCCACCGGTCAGATACAGATTGCCGTGCTCATCCAGCGTTACTCCGTCTGACCCCTGGCTGGCCAGCAGGCGTTTATTGGTCAGCTCACCCGGTGCGCTGATGTCGTAGGCATAGGTTTCATTGCCCAGGTGGTCCGCTACATAGAGCGTCTGGCCATCCCGGGTACCGATAATGCCGTTGGGTTTGACCAGATCGGTAATGATTGCCTCTGCCTCATCAGCACCAGGCGCCACGTAGTACACATAATAGCCCGGCTGCGGATTATTGGATTCGTCCCCGTAACGCGGGTCGGTAAAGTAGATACCACCCTCGGCATCGACCCACAGGTCATTGGGGCTGTTAAAGCGCTGGCCATTATGCTCGTCGACGACTACCGTGGCCTGCCCGTTGCTGTCCAGCGCGGTAATGCGACCGGCGCCCCCTTCGGCGGCAAACAGTTGCCAGTTGCGATCAAAAAACAGGCCATTGGTGCCGTTGCTGTTCTCGCGAAACGTCTGCAGTTCACCATCGTTGGTCCACAGGTAATTGGTATTGGCCGGGATGTCGGAGAAATAGACGTTGCCCTCGGCATCGGCTGCCGGACCCTCGGTAAATATGAACCCGTCCGTCAGCAACTCGACCTCGGCGCCACTTGCGACCAGATCAGTATCCTGGGCTAGCGCCGGCCCGGCCAGTAACGCAAGTACACCCATCAGTGATCGTAACATTGTTGATTTCATCGTCACGCGCTCCTTACAAACATGTGTTGGGGTAAATTCAGCCACGGCCCAGAAACGGTTGGCGCGGATCCAGCACTGTAGCATCGATGATAGTGGTATTCTGCGGCATACTCAGCATCAACACCGCCACGCGGGCAATGTCGGCAACTGCCATCTTGGGCTCATCGACGACCGACTTGGGCGCCTTGTCCCAGATGTCGGTGTGTACGTTACCCGGGTGCAGACAGCTTACCATGATACCGATGTCACGCCCTTCAATAGCCAGCGCCCGGGTCATGCCCTGCAGACCAAACTTGCTGGTGGTGTAGGGTACCGAACCGAAGCGGGGTGTCTCGGAAGAGATACTGCCGATATTGAGGATGCGACCGCCGCCGCTATCCTTCATGACCCGAAAGGCTTCACGGCTGTACAGAAAGGCGCCATTGAGGTTGGTATCCATGACCATCTGGAAATCTTTCAGGCGCAGATTCTGCACAGCACCGGCGCGTGCTACCCCGGCGTTGTTGACCACGGCGTCCACCTTGCCGAACAACTCCAGAGCGCGAGCAAACACCGCCACGGTATCGTCTTCACTGGCAACATCTGCCGGCATGCCAGACAGGGACGGATGATTGATGGTCTTGAGCGCCTCGTCGACGCTTTCCTGTGAGCGGCCGGTAATCAGTACCTGGCCACCTTCAGCCAGCACGGCTTCGGCAATTGCCCTGCCGATGCCGCGGGTACCACCGGTGATGATTATGCCCTGTTGTTCCAACAGATGCGCCATGGGTCGATCCTCTGGATGTGGTCACATGGCGCAGACCTTATCACTTCACTGCCAGCTTGACCACTGCCCGGCCAGGCTCGATGTCAGCTCGCCATCAGCCAGCGTCGGCTTGACCAGAAGACCGCTCATCGCGGTCGGCAATTGTGATACCAGCAGCTGGTCGCCGCGACCAAGCGCCGGAGACCGCACCAGCACACGATAGCTGCCGGTGTCATCCAGGTGTTCGCCGACCCGCTCAACCTCGACAGCCTGCAGGCGATTATCGGCGATACGATACACACGGTTGTTATCGTAAACAGCGTGAATGGGCAGCGCCACCACATTGGCTTCTTCAGGCAGCGCTATGGTCAGGTTGACCACAGCACCCAGGGCCATGACAGAATCCGGGGCGACCCGGAAGAATGCATCAATGCCACTTTGGCCGTTTTTAACCTCCCCCGCAAGACCCTGCAGTTCGAACCCCAATCGCTCGCCCGCGACAGTGGTTGCCGCCACCACCGGGTTCCCCTGATCCAGCGAGCGGCGCAGGCGCTGCGCGACATCAACCGGAATCGGCGCGCGCACCTGCAGGCCGTCATAGTCTGCCACCGACAGCAAGGGACTCCCGGCACTGATGCGATCTCCGGTGGCGACGTCAAGCGCGATGATACGCCCGGAGAAAGGCGCTCTGATATCTGTATGTTGCCGGTCCAGCTGAGCCTGGCCAAACCTTGCCGCAGCCTCTGCTACGGCAGCTTCGGCCTGTTGCTCCTGGTTGGGGAAATCCAACAGACGTGACTGGTGCTGCGCCAGCACCATGGCACGCTCGGTAGCTTCATGGCGGACGTCATCAAGCTGGGCATCGGCAATCATGCTTTTTTTGTGCAGTGACTCAAAACGCTGCAATTTCTCGCGTGCCAGTTGCGCCTGGGTCTCGTGGTGCAAGCCCAGGTCACGCGCCAGCTGGTGTTCATTCCTGATCGATCGCAGTGCGGCTTCGGCGCGCGCAAGCGCCGCGCGCGCGGATTGTTCCGCCAGTAATACTTCGGCATCATCCAGGCGTATCAGTGACTCGCCGGCTTCTACCCAGTCGCCCTCGCGCCGCAGCACCGTTGCCACCGTTGCCGTCACGCCGGCGCGCAGCGTGGCCGACTGATCAGTTTCCAGTTTGCCGTAAACCTGTATGGTCGGCGCCATCGCCGACGGACTAACCTCACGGTATGACACCGGCCATTCGCGTTCAGCGCGCTCTACCGGTTCGGCATTGGGTCCGGTAGCCACAACCAGCATACTCAGTAGCAGCAGCATGCCAAACACCAGGCCACCGGCGGCCTTTGCACCCAGATATCGGAAACGGGCCAGCGTTCGGCCCGGAAAATATTGCCTGTTCATGATCACATTCCTTTTTGTGACAATTCATTCATGGTTGCTGTACGCGACAGCAGTCGAGACGGTAGAGCCTTGCAATCTTCGATCAGTACTATCAAGGCCGGGACCACCAGCAACACCAGCAAGGTGGCGAACGCCAGGCCAAAACACAGCGTAATGGCAATAGGCACCATGTAGATCGCCAGGCTGAAAGATTCAAACATCAACGGCGACAGGCCGGCGACAGTGGTCAGTGAGGTCAGCATCACCGCCCGGAACCGTGACAGTGCAGCGCTGCGCACGGCATCCCGCAACGCTGTCCCCGCCGCCAGTTCACGGCGCAGAAAGCTGACCAGTACGATGGAGTCGTTGACCACCACGCCAGTCAACGCGAAAAACGCCAACATGGTCATTACCCCCAGATCCACGCCCATGACCCAATGGCCGGCTATCGCGCCAGTCAGGCCCAGCGGAATGGCAACCAGCACGGCCAGCGGCCAGGTATATGAGGCGAACGACCATGCCAGAATCAGGTAGATGAAGATCAGGGTCAGCACCGCACCCAGCTGCATTGCGGCCATCAATTGCTGATTGAACAGACTGGCACCGCCCAGATCGGAACTCAGGCCGTAGCGCTGATTAATGTCCTGCAGCGGCCCATCGGTGACACTGGCCAGGATGCGTTCGGCGTTATTCTGCTGATGGTCCACTGAGGCGCTGACCATCACCGACATCGAGCCACCGTTGTGATTGATAACATCAATGCCACGACGGGTACTCAGCTCGGCTACCTGACCCAACACCACGATGTCACCGGACGGCGTGCGTACCGGAAACTGATTCAGTGAGGCGATATGATCGCGCTCGGCATCGGGCAGCATCAGCAATACTTCCAGTTCAGTGTTGTTCTGGTTGAATATCTGTACCCGACTGCCGTAGTAGGCTGCGCGTAATTGCTGACCCAGCGCCGCCGTGGTCAGGCCCAGTGATTTTCCCTGCGGGGTCAGCGAGAAGATCATCTGATCCTTGCCATAGGGCAGATTGTCGTGAATATTGCTGACGCCATCGTAGCCGGCAAGCACTGTCTGCAGTTCCTCGGAGGCCTGCTTCAGACTGTCCAGGTTGTTGCCGCGCAGCACCAGAGACATATCCGGCGCGCCACCGTTGGCGCCGCCGCGAACTTCAAGTACCAGTTGCTCCACATACGGTGGTGTCATCACCCTGGTCTGCCACTGATCCACAAATGGCTGCGGCGCCAGCGAATAGACATCCTCCCAGGCATACTCGATACGCATGGAACCATATTGCAATCCGGTTTTGCGCTCCTGATTCAGCAACGCGGAATTGAATCGCACAAAGTAGCCATTGATGTTGTTGGCACCGTGTTCGCCATTGGTGTCTTCCAGCGTCTGCTCCAGATGTGCCATGAACGATTCACGCTGCTGCGGCGTTGCGTCAACCGAGAAGCTGACGTTGGCCTCCAGCATCTGCAGGCTCATGCCAGTCACAAAGTTCATGCCGACACGACCACTGATCACCAGGCTGATGGCCAGAATCACACAACCAAAAGCAGTCAACAACGTTGCGACCGGACGTGCCAGCGCCAGCTCCAGGACCGGGCGGTAATAGCGGTCGCGCAGCCCATAGAAGAAGCGATCGAATTTTTCACGAAACGCTGAACGGTTATTACGATCCATGCGCGCAAAGCCATGTTTAAGGTGTGCGGGCAGTACCAGAAAACACTCCACCAGCGAAGCCACGATCACACAAAACAGCACCATGGGCATGGTCGCAATCACCGCACCCATTTCGCCTCCGGTTATCAGCAATGGGACAAACGCGGCCAGTGTGGTCAGTGATGAGGTGACCACCGGCATAAACATGCGTTTGGCGGCGCCTGACGCGGCATCTTCCGGCGAGTGACCCTGTTCAAACAGACTGACAGCATCTTCGCCCACCACAATGGCATCGTCGACAACGATACCCAACGCCATGATAAAGGTGATCAGGGCGAGTATATTGATGCTTCCATCAAAGATGTAGAAATACAGCATGGTCGCGAACAGAAAACTGACCGGAATGCCCGCCATCACCCAGAATGCTGTGCGCGTATTGAGGAACACAAACAGCGTCAGCACCACCAGTACCAGACCGGACCAGGCGTTGCTGGCGATCACTTCCAGCTGCTGTTTCAACAGCAGCCAGATTTCCTGATAGACCTCGATGCTGATGCCTTCGGGCAATCGGGGCCGCGTCTGATCCAGCCAGGTCTGCAGGGCCTGTGCTGACAACATGGCGTCGGAATCGGTAACCCGGTAGAGATTGATTTCAATAGCCGGCTTACCGTTCTGGCTCAGCACGGGCTGGCCGGCACGCGGACGCTTCTCGATATGTGCCACGTCGCCCAGACGTACCAGCTCACCGCTTTCCGGTACCCGCACATCGAGCTGTTCGAACTGATAGATGTCACGACGCTGGTCCAGCGCGCGCAATTGCATTTCGCCCTGCTCGCGGGCGATGATACCGGCTGGCACGTCTGCGCTTCGCTGCCTCACCTCGGTAGCCAGACTGTCCAGAGTAGTATTCATCGCCAGCAGTCTGGCACTGGAGACCTGTATTGCCATCTCCTCCTCCGGCAGACCGCTGAACTCAATCCGGTCAACCCCGGCGGCATACAGTTCACGCTCAAACTGACGCACCAGCGGAGCCAGTTCCGTCACCGAACTGCCGCCAGTTACCAGCAGGGAGGCAATGTTTTCGTAACTGGTACCACGCCGTGCGACGATCGGCTCCATGTCCGCGGGCAGGTTGCGTACCTGAGCGATGCGGTCGCTGACATCGTCAATCACCTTGCCCAGGTCCGCGTCGAACTGAAATTCCATGCGAATATTGGCTGATCCCTGCGTGCTGGTTGAATACAGCTGCTGCAGGCCCACCATGGTGCGGAGTTGCTGCTCAATGGGTACCACAATCAATTGTTCAACATCTTCAGCCGAAGCGCCTGGCCAGTTGGCATTGACAATAATGACTGGCCATTCCACGGATGGGTCCAGCTGGGTATTGATGCGGGCGGAGGCCCACAGACCTGACAGGATCATCATGATCATGACCAGGTTAGCTGCGACCTTGTGGCGAGTGAATAAATCGATGATGCTTGTCTTTGTCATTTTTAACACAACCTGTGCGTGTTCCCGACCCAAGGGTTAGTCCCTTTTGAACAAGGCAATTCACAGATCGTGCCAAAAACCTAAGCATTTGTTTTATTTACATATTATTATTTCCAACAGATAGCGCCAGACCCCGTCATCACCCAAACAGGCTAACAGGTGGTGGTTTTAACCACCTGGCATCAGGTCTCAAGCAACCAGTCTACAGCCTGATTCGCAGCGTCGGCGAAGGGCCGCAGCACAAGGTCTGCACCGGCGCTGTGCAGTATAGCGGCATCGTGATTGTTGCTGGCCGTCACCGCAATTTTGCCGGCGTAGCCTTCACGCTTCAGGGTCTTCAGCATGGCCATGTTGACGTCACGCTCACGCGCAGTGCTGACTACCCAGGCCACCTTCTTTAGGGGGAGTGTATCAATGAACTCCGGATCTTCCGCGTCACCAAAGCGCACCTGCATATGCTGGTCGGCCTGCTGGCGTACGACCTCGGGGTCTATGTCTACCCCCAACACCCTGCTGCCGCGCATTTTCAGCTTGTCGGCGATGCCACAACCGTAACGACCCAGCCCGAAGATGACAATATCCGGTCGCACGCTGTCTTCAGAGTCATATTCGCCTTCGCGATAGGGATGTTTGCGCTCGAACACTGACAGTAGCGGCGCCAGACGTTCATACAGCTGATGCGAGTACAGAATCATGTAAGTGGAACCACTGATGGTGATCAGCCCGACCAGCGTAATCAGGCCGACCGTGTCGCTCTCCAGATGACCCAGACTCAGACCCAGTGCTGCCAGGATCAGGGAAAACTCGCTGATCTGCGCGACGGTCAGGCCGGCAAGAAATGCAGTGCGTTTGCGATAACCCATGACGCCCATGATGATGATCACGATCAACGGGTTACCCAGCAGCACAAACGCCGAGAAAATCAGTGCCGGTGTTATCTGCGCGCCAAGCGCGGCGATTTCCAGGCCGGAGCCCAGCTCGATGAAAAAAAACAGCAACAGGAAATCACGCAAACTGACCAGGCGCGCACCGATGACCTCGCGAAATGGCGTGGAGGCCAGCGACACACCTGCCAGGAAGGCGCCGACCTCTTTGCTGAAACCCAGCGCATCACCTGCGGTCGCCAGTGCCACCGCCCAGGCAATGGCAAACAGCACCAGCAACTCCGACGACTGCGCCATGTGGCGGGTCACCGCCGGCACCACATACTTCATCAGCAAGGCCACAAGAGCCAACATGGCAATACCCTTGAGCAGTACCCACAACATGTCGACCGCAAGGTTGCCTGCCTCAGCCCCGGTACCTGCGCCCAGGGCGGTCAGGCCGATCATGACCAGCACCACCACGATGTCCTGCACGATCAGGAAACCCACAGCGATTCTTCCATGCAGCGCGTCGATTTCTTTTTTGTCGGATAAGAGCTTGACGATGATAATGGTGCTGGAGAAGGTCAGCGCGACACCGACATAGAGCGCCGCCACCGGTGACATGCCCAGCGCCAGCGCAATCAGGAAACCGAACACGGAGGTGAACAGCACTTGCCC
Organism: uncultured Gammaproteobacteria bacterium; assembly: GCA_913058135.1. Lineage (GTDB taxonomy): Bacteria > Pseudomonadota > Gammaproteobacteria > Pseudomonadales > Pseudohongiellaceae > Pseudohongiella. The sequence goes on along the minus strand of CAJXPR010000066.1, from coordinate 7,213 downwards.
AAGACCGGTCGCCAAAGCCACGGGGCCCATGGTACGAATAATATGCAGGTCGAGCTTTAGGCCCACCACAAACAACAGCAGAGCGATGCCCATCTGCGCCAGCAGCTCTACTTCATCGTTGGCCTCCACCCAGGACAGACCCGAGGGTCCCAGCAGGATACCGGCGGCGATAAAAGCAACGATCAGTGGTTGCTTCAGCATCAGTCCGAGGGAGGCGATGAGGGTAACCACGGCCAGCATGGCTGCTATTTCGACAAACACACTTTCCATCACCGCAATGGCTCCTGCTCGTCAGTGTCTGCAACAGGGTAATGGCACGCCTGTTATTGATAACCCTTGGCCTGCAATTCGAACAGCGTTGCATATTGTCCGCCAAGGGCCAGCAGACTGTCATGATCACCCTGTTCGGTGATATTGCCTTGATCCAGCACAATAATGTGATCGGCGATCCGAACCGTCGAGAACCTGTGCGAAATGATGATGGAGATACGATTTGCGGTCAATTCGCGAAAGTGCGCAAAAATATCGGCTTCGGCCTTGGCATCGATGGCCGCTGTGGGCTCATCAAGAATCAGCACTTCTGCCTGGCTGCGCATGAAGGCCCGGGACAGGGCAATCTTCTGCCACTGACCGCCCGACAACTCTTTGCCGTCGCGGAACCAGGTGCCAAGCTGGGTATCGTAATCAGCCGGCATCTGCTTGATGAAATCAGCGGCCAGGCCTTTTTCAGCGGCGTCGGTGATCAACGGACGCTGGTCCAGATAATCGACATCGCCGACTCCGATGTTTTCCCCGACCTTGAGCTGATAGCGGGCAAAATCCTGAAAGATGACACCAATCCGCTGCCGCAGGGCATCAATATTCCAGGCCTGCAGATCCAGACCCTGGAACAGGATTCGGCCCTCTGTTGGCGTATACAGGCGGGTCAATAGCTTGATCAGTGTGGTTTTGCCGGAGCCGTTTTCGCCGACAATGGCCAGGCTTTCCCCGGCCTTGATATGCAGATTGATGCGATCCAGCGCCGGTGTTGCCGAGCCCGGGTAGTGGAAACTGACATTCTCGAAGCGGATGCCATCATCGGGCAGCGGACCCGCAGTTTCATCACCGGTGGGTTCCGGGACGTTGTGACCCAGGTATTCGGTGAGATTGGACAGATACAGATTGTCCTCGTACATCTTGTTGATCGACGTCAGACAGCTGGTGACCGCCCCCTGGCCCTGCCGGAACACCGCAATATACATGGTCATCTGACCCAGAGTGATGGCACCGGCCACCGCCGCAAACGCTACCCAGCCAAAGGCAACATAGAACGCCGCACTGGCAATCAGCCCCAGGGCATAACCCCAGAACCCGCGGCGCAGCACCAGGTTGCGGTCTTCTTTATAGATACTGCGGAAGATATCGACATAACGCTGCAGGAACAGCTTGCCAAGCTGCATCAGCTTGACCTCTTTGACGCCGTCTTCACGCGTCAGCACCATTTCCAGGTAAATCTGCATGCGTCGCTCGGAGGAGCGCCGGCGCTGGTTACGGAAGGCCTCGCCTGCATATTTGGCCTCGGCCATAAAGGCCGGCACGCCAGCCAGGCCCAGTAACAGCACAGCCCAGGGCGAGAACTGGAACAGCAGAAACCCATAGCTGACCAGCGAGATACCGTCACGCAACAGATCAAAGGTGGCAATGACCAGACTCAGCGGGCGGCTTGAGGCTTCACGCCGGGCGCGCACCAGTTTGTCATAGAATTCGGAGTCTTCGAAGTTGGTCAGCTCAAGCGTGAGAGCCTTTTCCAGGATCATGACGTTGACCTGGTTGCCCAGCAGCGCACGCAGCACCGACTGGCAGACGGTGTTGGCTTTCTGCGCCCCGGTCATCAAGACCACCAGGCCCAGCTCAATCAGGATATAACGCAGCAGGTCGTCGGTTGCCGCGTCACGCGCGGCGCCCTCGGCGTCAATCGCGATGACCACGGCATCCACGATCAACTGGCCGACCCAGGCGATGGCCGCAGGCAGGACCCCGGCAATGAGGGTTGCCAGTGCCATGGCAATAGTCAGCCAGGCGCTGCTGCGCCAGACGATATCAATGGCGACTCCGCTGTAGCGGAATACCGACACAAACCGCTTGAGCCAGGCGACAGGCCTTGCCTGTAACAGTTTAGATTTCACAATAGTGCGTCTTTCAAAGTTCGGTCTGCCGGCTCAAGCGGAATTGCGTCTGTCTCAGTGTTTACGTGGCCTGCTTAAATTTCCGGATTATAGGCACGCAGCAGTATACGATCGGTATTGCGCCCCAGACTTGGATCAAACGGACCGGAGGTGCGAGGGTCGTCCTCGGCCGCCAGTAAATCGCTGCTGGCAACGCTCTCGTAACCGGCATCGAACAACGCCTGCTCGATCTCTTCCTGAGTGATGCGGTGCAACGCCGCGTTGTCAGCACCGTCGTTGCCGCGGTGGTCGATGATACCCAGGATGCCACCGGGCTTCAGTACCTCTCGGACAGCCAGCAACATCTCTATGGCCGCTTCCTGGTTGTTGTTGTAAACGTCATGAAAGTTCAGGGCCGTCAGCGCAAAATCGACCGTCCCGGGTTCGATCCCCAGATTGGTGATGTCACGATCCACGCGCTGCACATTGGGCAGGCGATCACCGGCCAGGCGGGCCTGAACGGCTTCCTCGGTATTGCGCATACCCAGAGACCGGGGGCTGTTCTGCATCAGCACGGTACCTTCCGGACCTACTGCATGCGACAGCACTTCGGTATACCAGCCGCCCGAGGCCATGATGTCCAAGGCGGTCATGCCTTCTTCCAGGCCCAGAAAACTGAGCACTGCGACCGGCTGCCGGGCCTCATCACGGGCCTTGTCTTCCTGCGCGCGATCCGGGCTGTTCAGCGCCGCTGTCAGGCGCGCTTCGTCAATTGCATGGGCTGATGTCACCAGCAGCATCAACGCTGCGAATATGCTTGTCACTTTTTTCATCGCGATTCCCCTTCACTGTGACTGTTATTTGAATGATGTCGTTGTCAAACCCGACCTGGCCCGATGCAATCATTGCAAACAGGCAGACACCACAAATTGCAAGGCAATCGTGGCCAGAAGCCTAACAGCATAGGGCAAAACAGCGACAACTGGAAGGCAGACCGGGGACGTGGCGGATCGGGTGGGGGAGCAGGTAGGGAGCCAGGCGGCAGAGCAGAGCCGGATCAGTGCAGTCGGCGCGATTCCATCAGTTCTTCTTCAAAGAGCTTTTTGACGCGCAACAACTCCTTCATATCACCTTCTGATTTCAATAGCGGCAGATGATTTTCGATATCCAGAATGATATTGGTGATACTCCCGGTATCCAGCGCGCTGAGATCCACATCAAATGGCCAGCCTGCTTCTTGGCTCGTGTCGTAACTCATGGCTTTCCCGGCAGACCCCTGTAGACAAATTGGCAGACTGATAGACGTATCCAGTTTGTCGTCTTCGCCGGGCAAAGCTTTAACAGTATTTTTTAGCCCAGGGCTTCGCGGATCAGGCGATTTTTCAGCAGCGGCCACTGATCCACGGCACGCATGCCGGTATTGCGCAACCAGCGTACAGCCAGCGGCTGCTCTGCATACAGCCTTTTGAAACCCTCCATCATCGCCATCATCGCCAGATTGTGGGGCTTGCGCCGGCGCTGATATCGGCGCAGCACCAGCGGGTCGGCCAGCGATCGTCCGGTTTTGCAGGCGCGCAGCAGCTCCTCGGCCAGCACCTGCACGTCCAGCAGGCCAAGATTGGCGCCCTGGCCAGCCAGTGGGTGGATACTGTGGGCGGCATCGCCAATCAGGACCACGGCGTCGCGGTAATACTGGCGGGCGTGTCGTTGGCGCAGTGGAAAACTGTAGCGCTGCGCGCACCCGACAACGGGCCCCAGCCAGTGCTCACTGACCTGGCTCAGCGCCAGGCAGAAGGCGTCATCATCCATGGCCATCAGTTCCGCCGCCTTGTCAGGCACCAGGGACCAGACAATGGAACAGTACTGTTCCGCATCCCCGGCGCCTTCAGCAGAGGCCAGTGGCAGAAATGCCAGCACACCTTCATCCATGAAGCACTGGCGGGCGGTGAACTGATGCGGATCACGGGTTTTAATGGTCGTGACGATGGCGTGATGCTCGTAGTCCCACTCCCGGGTGTCAAAACCGGCCAGCTGGCGCATTGGCGAATTGGCGCCATCCGCCGCAATCAGCAACCCGGCGCTGAGAGACTGCCCGTCATTCAGGGTCAGCTGTGCACCGTGTTCCGAATCAGGCTGGCAGGTCTGCAGTGTTGCCGGCGCCAGCACGGTCAGCCGGGTATCGCCCTCAGGCGCGCTGGCCAGTTGCCGCAGGCGGTCATGCAGCGCGCCGGTGAGCACGCTGTTTTCCACGATGTGTCCCAGTTCGGGCGCGTGGATGTCCCGGGCGGCAAAATCGATGCTGCCGGTACCATCGCGCTCATGCACGTGCATGCGGCTATAGGCGCACACACGCTCGGCAGGCATGAGCTGCCACGCGCCCAGTTGTGTCAGCAGACGTTGCGATGCGGCGGTCATGGCGCTGACCCGGGCATCATAGTCTGCCATTGCGGCTGCCGGTGTCTCTATCCGGTCCTGCAGTGGTTTACTGTCAACCACGGCGATCCGCAGGCCACTGTCGGCCAGCGCCAGCGCCATGGTTGCGCCGGTTATGCCAGCGCCCACGATTACAATGTCATAGTCACTCATGATCAGCTCACCTTGTTCATCGCCAGGCCTATCTGTCGACGACCGCATGGTCTATATTACGGCTAATCATAGCGGTATCAAATCAGCCTTTATAGCGGGAGTTTAACATCCATGACAGCAGAAATGAGCCTGGACGCGGCACAAGCCCTTATCGGCACGGAAACCGGCATCAGTCAGTGGCACACGATCACCCAGGAACAGGTCAACCAGTTCGCCGATACTACCGGTGATCACCAGTTTATTCACCTGGACGAAGAACGTGCGAAAGTGGAAACGCCGTTTGGTGGCACCATTGCCCATGGCTATCTGACCCTGTCCCTGCTCAGCATGCTGGGCGCGGAAGCCGGCACGGTGCGTCTGGCCGGTACCAAAATAACCATCAACTACGGCCTGGACAAAGTGCGCTTTCTCAATCCGGTGCGTGTTGGCTCGCGTATTCGTGCCCGTTTTGTCATGGTCAGTATCACCGAGAAGAACCCGGGCCAGTATCTGATCAAACATCAGGTCACTGTGGACATCGAAAATCAGGACAAACCGGCCATGATCGCCGAGTCACTGAGCCTGGCCGTCACGGGCTGAGCATTATTCACTCAAGACTGTTTATTTTCAGGACATCACCCATGCACAGACATTTACGAATTGCGGCAAGAGGACTGATGATTGTGGGACTACTGACACTTATTTCCTGTGCCGGCGAACGGCCGGCAACGCTTGGCACGCAGAATGGCCAGCTGGCAAGCTGTCCCGACTCACCCAATTGTGTATCCAGTTTCGAGCAGCGCGACAGTCATGCCATTGCGCCCCTGACGGGCAATATCTCTGCTGTTCGCGCCGTGCTTGAACAAATGCCCCGCACCGTGATTGTGACTGACGACGGCAATTACATCCATGCCGAATTTACCAGTCGGCTGATGGGATTTGTGGATGACGTCGAATTCCTGGCAGACCCCGCCTCGGGACAGGTGCACGTGCGCTCGGCATCGCGACTGGGCCACAGCGACCTGGGCGTGAACCGCGAGCGCGTGGAGAGCATTCGCGAGCAGATGCCTGCAACCTGACTAGCTGTACGGGCGCACACTTTGCCGGTCAGCCATGCCCATGGCCTGACGGGCAAACCAGCCCTTGGCTGGCGGCATCAGATCCATCAGTAACAGACCCAGGTTGCGTCCCAGGGCCAGCGCAGGTTGCGCGTTGGAAAACAGCCGCGTGGTGAGGTCACTGAAGGCGATGGTCTGCGCCTGATCGCCAGACTGCGCGGCGACAAATGCCTGCAACACGTCCATGGCCCCCGGATCTTTGTTGTTCCGGTGCGCATCTACCAGCAGCTCTGCCAGTGCCCGGGCATCGCGCAGCGCCAGGTTCAGACCCTGCCCGGCCACCGGATGCAGGGTATGGGCAACATTGCCCAACAGCACGATACCCGGGCGAATCTGTTCCCTCGCCACATTAAGACTCAGTGGATAAAGCGACCTGGCACCTGCATGTGTGATCCTGCCCAGACGCCAGCCAAACCGCTGTTGCAGGGCCTCGATGAATTCCACCTCGGGCAGCGCCATCATCCTGTCGGCGCTGTACGTCTGCAGATCCGACCCAGTGCCATTGCTGTCCGCCAGGGTCCATACCAGAGCACCCCGGTGCTGGCGCTCGCGGCCTGCCACGTGATCGGCCAGGGGCAGCATGGCCAAAGGCCCAGTGTCGGTAAAACGCTCGAAAGCCTGGCCTTGATGGTCGCTGGCAAACGCCACATTGCAGATCAGCGCCTGTTGACCGTAGTGTTTTTGTTGCACGGTGATACCGAGTTGCCGGCACAGGCCTGAGCGACCGCCGTCGGCCAGCACCAGCAACCGGGTGCTGATACGTTCACGCCCGGCACCTTTTATGGTTAACATGGCGCCATCGCTTTGCGGCTGTACATGCTCAACACTGGCCGGTGCACACACAGTCAGATCTTTGTTATCGCGCAATGCCTGTTGCAGTACGCGTCCCAGTTGGCGGTTTTCGGCGACATATCCCAAGGCCTCCACACCCATCTCGTCGCTGCGCAGACGGGTGGCGCCAAAGTGACCCCGGTCAGACACATGGATGTCACGAATGGCCGTAATATCATCGGCCAGTGCCGGCCACAGTCCGGCCTGCTCATAGATCAGGCGGCTGCCCCAGGACAACGCTGTGCTGCGGGCATCAAAATCCGGGCCCTGCTCGATACTGTCAGTCTGTGGCGGGGTGGCGTCAAGCAGTAGCACACGCAGGCCACTGTTCCGGGCCAGCCGGGCCAGCAACAGGGCAAAGCTGCCACCGACCAGGCCACCGCCCGCGATGACAATGTCATATTCAGGTTTCAGGTCAGTGCTCATCATCTTGTGTGCCTGTTCATGCCCGCTGAGCCATCAGTGTCTCAATGGCCTCGGTGGTTTTGGGCACAGCATCGGTCAATACCTGTCTCTTATACACATCTCCGAGCCCACGAGACAGGCAGAAATCTC
>CAJXPR010000065.1 GCA_913058135.1 uncultured Gammaproteobacteria bacterium | reverse complement strand
ATACGAGATTTCTGCCTGTCTCGTGGGCTCGGAGATGTGTATAAGAGACAGACGGGGCACTGTGCTTTGGTGGCAACCTGGTGATAATTGCCACTGGCCTGTTTGTGCTGGGCGTCAGTCTGCACATCCTGCTGTTTGCCTGCCTGATCTGGACAGGACTGCATAGTCGCCTGCTGGGCCATGACTTTGTGGCCATTCGCGGCATGATGAGTGGCGGTATCAGCCGCGCCCTGCCGGCCATCTACATTTTTTTGCTGATTGGCCTGCTGATCGCAGCTTTGATGCAAAGCGGCACGGTTGCGGCGCTGATTTATCACGGCCTCGCCCTGCTCAGCCCGACATGGTTTCTGGCCACCGGTCTGGTGTTGTGCAGTGTGATGTCGGTGGCCACCGGCACCTCCTGGGGCACGGCCGGTACCTTGGGCGTAGTATTGATCGGCATTGGTGGCGCCATGGGCATTCCGCTGCCCCTGGTGGCGGGCATGATTGTATGTGGTGCGACCTTTGGCGACAAACTGTCGCCGGTGTCAGATACCACTAACCTGGCCGCAATGAGCGCCGGCACTTCCCTGTTCCGTCATATCGGCTCCATGATGTACACCACGGTGCCTGCGTTTGTGGTTAGCCTGTTGATATTCATTGCGCTGGGCCGGGGCTACGCAGACAACGCCTTGCCCACTGCCGCGATTGTGGAGATTCAGCAGGCTTTGTCGTCCTCATATGGGTTGAACCTGCTGATTACGCTGTTGCCGTTGCTGGTGATGTTGACGTTGAGTCTGCGGCGCTTTCCGGCGGAAGTGGCGATGACCGCAAGTGTTGTGGTCGCAGTACTGGTTGCCATTCTGTATCAGGGGCAGAGTGCAGTGACGGTGCTGAACAATCTGTGGAGCAACCAGGCGGGGACTACGGGCATTGCCAGCCTCGACGAACTGTTGGGTCGCGGTGGTATGCTCAGCATGAGCTGGACCCTGCTACTGTCACTGATGGCGCTGGCGCTCGGGGGCATGCTGTTTGCGGCAGGGTTCCTGCAGGCGCTGCTGCAAGGCATCATCCTTCGCCTCAAACGTACCGCCAGTCTCGTGGCCAGCACCATCGGCGCCGGCATCCTTGGCAATATGGGTATGGGTGAAGCCTACATCACCATCATTCTCAACAGTCAGCTGTTTCGCCCGGCATTTGAGGAAAAAGGTATCGACAATGCAGTGCTGTCGCGGTCGGTAGAAGAGGGGGCGACCATGAGCACGGGGCTGATTCCGTGGACCACTGCCGGTGCGTTTTACGCTGCCACACTGGGTGTGCCGGTACTGGCATATTTGCCGTACGCTTTTCTCAATTACCTGAATCCGCTGATTTCCATTGTCATGGCGGCATTGGGTCTGGGTCTGCTGCGTGGCAGGAAAAAAAACTGACATTATTTTGTTGACACTGTTGCGACTTCAAGATTACTCTCAAGCCATGTTCAATTGAGAAATAAAAAGGAGGTGATCCAATGTCGAGTGATTCAGCTAAGGTTTCAATGGATGTTGGTGCAATTAATAAAATCGGGAGTAACTTCCTGGTGGTTTGATGACATCCCCTCTCTGTTCTCAGAGAAGGTTCCATTGGGGCCAGCATCACGGAAAGGGAGCTCAGGCTCCCTTTTTTAATGTCCAATCTATCGAGCCGTTGAAAAGCTATCTTCGTTGCCATTGCTTCGTTAAGAACAGGTTCAAAATGCTCATTTACTATTCGTAAACTCCGCTTTTAAACCTGTTCTTGCCTCGCACTGACTGCCTCGATTACGCTTTCAACAGTCCGATGCCCTAATCTAAATAAGGATGGGCTGTGAGCAGAACGGTATTTTTAAACGGAGAATATTTGCCATCGGACAAGGCCAGCGTTTCGGTGTTTGATCGCGGCTTTTTGTTTGGTGATGGTGTTTACGAAGTGATTCCGGTGGTAACGGGTAAACTGGTTGACGAGGACTATTCGCTGGAGCGTTTGCGGCGAAGCCTCAGCGCAGTCGAGATTGCCTGGCCCTGCAGCGAAGCCGACTATCTGCATATGTTGCGCGAGTTGATTCGCCGCGATGCAGTGACTGAAGGCAGCGTTTACGTGCAGATTACCCGCGGCATAGCGGAGCGCGATTTTGCCTATCCGCTGCACATCAAAAGCACCATCATGGCCTACACGTCCTCACGCAACCTGCTCGACAATCCGGCAGCCAAGACCGGCGTCAAAGTAGTGTCGGTGCCCGACCTGCGCTGGCAGCGACGTGACATCAAGTCACTGAACCTGCTGGGCCAATGCATGGCCAAGCAGCAGGCCGCCGCGCAGGGCGCGTTTGAGGCCTGGATGGTGGAAGATGGCACGGTGACCGAAGGCGCTTCATCATCGGCCTTCATCGTAAAGGAAAGGGCCATTATTACTCGCGGATTGTCCAATGCCATTCTGCCTGGCATCCGGCGCCGGGTGATACTGGAGTTGGCAGAACAGTCCGGGGTGTCGCTGGTCGAACGCAGCTTCACGCTGGAGGAGGCCATGGCGGCAGACGAAGCATTCATCAGCAGCGCGACCACACTGGTGATGCCGGTCATCAGCATCGATGGCAAGGCAATTGCCGATGGCAAACCCGGGCCACTGACGCAGAAACTCAGGAGTCTGTACATTGAAAATCTGCTGGCTGAGGCTGCCAGTAAATAATTGAATGCAAAAACAGTAGCGGAGCTCGCAGCATGAAAACAACAATAAACGTAAGCCTGTTCTCCAAAGCCATAGCACTGGTACTGATCTGCCTGCTACCGGTTTCCCTGTGGGCACAAAGCGGCAAGACCCCATTGCGCGTGGAAAACGGTATTGTTACCAGTGCCTCAAGAATTGCCTCGCAGGTGGGTGTTGATGTGTTGCAGGATGGTGGAAACGCTGTTGATGCAGCCGTGGCCACAGCGCTGGCACTGGCAGTGACCTGGCCAACAGCCGGCAATATTGGCGGCGGCGGCTTCCTTGTCTATCATGGCGATGATGGGCATGCGACGACCTTTGATTTCCGTGAGAAAGCACCGCTGGCGGCGTCCGAGCGTATGTACGTCGGCGCAGACGGTCAGAGTACCAATGCCCAGCATCGCGGCTTCCTGTCAGTGGGTGTGCCCGGCACCGTGGCCGGCCTGTATGAGGCGCACCAGGCGCTCGGCAGCCTGCCCTGGGCCGATCTGGTGGCACCGGCAGTGGCGCTGGCCCGCGATGGCATACCTATCACCTATGCACTGCACAGCGGTTTCATTCGCAACCAGCCGTTCTGGGACCAGTTCCCGTCTTCGGCAGCGGTATTCATGGACAATGGTGAGCCGTATCAGCTTGGTGATACCTGGGTGCAGCCCGACCTGGCACGCACCCTGGAGCGCATTCAGCATGAAGGTCGCGATGGCTTTTACAAAGGTGAGAATGCGCGCATGCTGGCTGCATTCATGCAGCAGAATGGTGGTCTGATTACTGAAGAAGACCTGGCGCTTTATGAGCCTGTAGAACGGGAGCCAGTGCGCGGCACCTATCGCGGCTATGACATCGTCAGCATGCCGCCACCCAGTTCCGGTGGTGTCGGTATCATCCAGATGCTGAACATTCTGGAAGGTTTCGATCTGACCGCCATGGGCCACAACTCGGCCGACTATCTGCATGTGCTGACCGAAGCCATGCGCCGTACCTATGCTGACCGTGCCGAGTTTCTCGGCGATCCGGATTTCAATCCGGACATGCCAGTTAACCGGTTGATCAGCAAAGAGCATGCTGCTTCCTTGCGTGCATCCATTGATATGGATCAGGCCTCGGTCAGTGATGAAACCGAATTCGCAGACATCTATGAAAGCGAAGAAACCACGCATTTTTCCGTGGTCGACAAGAACGGCAATATGGTGTCGCTGACCTATACGCTGGAGAACGGCTATGGCTCACGGATTGTTGCCGAGGGCGGTGGTTATCTGCTCAATAACGAAATGGGTGATTTTAATCCGGTGCCGGGTGTCACCGACAGAGATGGTCAGATTGGTACCGACCCGAACCTGGTAGTACCACAGAAGCGCATGTTATCTTCGATGTCACCGACCATCGTGGCGCAGAATGGCAAGCCAGTGCTGGCCATTGGCAGCCCGGGTGGCCGCACCATTATCAATACCACCATGCAGGTGATCCTGAACATGATTGACCATGGATTGAATGTGGCTCAGGCCGTGGAGGCGGGACGCATGCATCATCAGTGGCTGCCCGATGTCACCAGTATGGAGGCCAATGCCTTCTCACCTGACACTATCCGGCTGTATGAGGCCAAAGGGCATGAAGCCCGGGTGCGCGGCAACCAGGGTTCAGCCATGGGTATATTTATTGACCGCGAAAACGGTCTGTATCACGGTGCTGCCGATTCGCGGTCCGGCGATGGCGCCGCTGTTGGCTACTGACGCAGGCTTTGAAGCCCAGACCCCGGCCTCAGCCCCTGAAGCCTTTGCCGACCAGATAGACCTCACGGGAACGTGCCCGTGAGGCATCAGGCTTACGGGTGACCACTTTGTCGAAGCTGCTGCGCAGGTCCTTGACGTAGTCGTCGTAACCTTCACCGTGAAAGACCTTGGCCAGAAAATTACCGCCGGGTTTTAATGTCTGTCTGGCCATATCCAGCGCCAACTCCACCAGGTACATGGAGGCGGCCTGGTCGGCCGCATCGACACCACTGATGTTGGGCGCCATGTCCGACATCACCAGATCCACGCGGGCGCCATCGAGGGCGGCCATGATCTGATCAAACACTTCCTGTTCGGTAAAATCGCCCTGAATAAAGTCAACATCGGCAATGCTGTCCATGGGCAGAATATCGGAGGCAATGACCCGGCCTTTGGGTTCGACTATGGGTGCGGCCACCTGTGACCAGCCGCCCGGCGCCGAACCCAGGTCAAGGATCAACATGCCGGGGCGCATGAGTTTGTCTTTGTTGTTAATTTCCAGCAACTTATAGCTTGCGCGCGAGCGAAAGCCGTCAATCTGGGCCTTCTTTACGTAGGGGTCGTTGACGTGTTCGTCCAGCCAGCGTTTGCTGCTTTTTGATCGTGCCATGAGGGTGCCGGGTACACTGATGGTGACTTTTTCGGGGTGAAAGCATAGCATAGTCGCCTATTGAGCAGAACCGCTCTTGACGCCTGCTGCGCGCCAGCACCTTTTGCCGGAGTCACCGGCCGGGGCCTGACCATGATTCGCCTGACAGAACTTGCCTTGCCGCTGGACCATCCTCCGGAAGCCTTACGCGCTGCCATTGTAAATCGCCTGCAGATTGCTGATGACGAGCTGCTCGACTACAGCGTCTTCAAACGCAGCTATGACGCACGGAAAAAAAATAGCGAAATAACGTTTGTCTACATCATCCATGCAAGCCTGGCGGATGAAACCACTGTGTTGCAGCGCTTTAGCACCGACCAGCACGTCCGGCCGGCGCCGGACACCGGTTATCATCCGGTGGCCCGGGCGCCCGCCGACCTGCAGGAGCGGCCGGTCATCATTGGTTTCGGCCCTTGTGGTCTGTTCGCTGCCCTGATACTGGCACAGATGGGTTTCAGACCTGTCGTACTGGAGCGCGGCAAGGATGTGCGCAGCCGCACAAAGGACACCTGGGCCCTGTGGCGCAACCACAAACTGACACCTGAGTCGAATGTCCAGTTTGGCGAAGGCGGTGCTGGCCTTTTCTCGGATGGCAAATTGTACAGTCAGATCAAGGACCCGAAATTCTACGGCCGCAAAGTCATGCACGAGTTTGTCCGGGCCGGCGCGCCGGAGGAGATCCTGTTTGTCAACAAACCTCATATCGGCACCTTTCGGCTGACCGGTGTGGTCTCCGCCATGCGTGAGGAGATCAAGGCGCTGGGCGGTGACATCCGCTTTGAGAGTAAAGTCACGGAGGTTCTGCGGGAGGACAGTCGGGTTACCGGCGTGACCCTGGCCAGTGGCGAAGTGATCAACACCCGTTATGTGATACTGGCGTTGGGGCACAGCTCGCGTGACACCTTTCGAATGCTGCACCGGCGTGGAGTTTTCGTTGAGGCTAAACCGTTTGCCATCGGCTTCCGCATCGAACATCCGCAATCACTGATCGACAAATCGAGACTTGGCAAATATGCGGGACACCCGGCGCTTGGTGCAGCTGATTACAAGTTGGTGCATCATGCCAGCAACGGGCGGGCGGTATACAGTTTTTGCATGTGCCCGGGCGGCACGGTGGTTGCTGCAACGTCAGAGACCGGTCGGGTCGTCACTAACGGCATGAGCCAGTATTCACGGAATGAACGCAACGCCAACGCTGGCATTGTGGTCGGTATTAACCCGGAAACGGATTTTCCCGGCGATGCCCTGGCCGGTGTTGCGCTTCAGGAACAACTGGAATCACATGCGTTCGAGTTGGGTGGCGGCGACTACAGTGCCCCGGGCCAATTGGTGGGCGATTTTGTACGCGGCAGGCCGTCAACATCGCTGGGCGAGGTCATACCCTCGTACAAACCAGGCATAAAACTGGGCGACCTGGCGACATCCCTGCCTGAGTATGCGATCAGCGCCATACGGGAGGCCCTGCCCGCCTTTGGTAAACAGATACGCGGTTTTGATCGCGACGACGCCGTATTGACCGGTATCGAAACGCGGACATCATCACCGGTGCGTATTACGCGCGATCCGCAAAGTCTGCAAAGCCTCAACACCCGCGGTCTGTACCCGGCCGGTGAGGGCGCCGGTTACGCCGGTGGCATCCTGTCTGCGGGGGTTGATGGCATCAAGGTGGCCGAAGCGCTGGCGCTGGCGATGCTGGCAGATACCGGTAAAGGGGGCTAGCGAATGCAACGGCTGTCAACCGATGAACTCAGGAAATTGCATAATAAAAAGTACCGTCAGCAGTTTGAATGCTTCCTGGCCGAAGGCGAACACCTCGTACTGGAACTGCAGAAGGCCGCGCTAACCAACCCGGCTCTGCTGGACAGTGAGATCTACGTCACCGAGTCCTGGCAGGACTGGCAGGGGCCGTTCAGGAAAACTGTGGTTAGCGAGAAGCTGATGAAACAATTGTCAGATACCACAACACCGCAGGGCATCATCGCTCGTGTGCCAATGGTGGCCTTGCGTGGCGCCCGGCAGGCGTCGGCGGAGCGTGCGATCTATCTCTTTGAAACACAGGATCCGGGCAATCTGGGCACCATATTGCGCACTCTGGGGTGGTTCGGTGGTTTTACCTGTCTGCTCAGTCCGGGTTGTGTAGACCCGTTTAACAGCAAGGTAGTGCGCGCCAGCATGGGGGCAGTTTTTCATGTGCCGATGGAGCTGGAGGTTCCGTTGACAGAGTTGAGGTCGCGTTATCAGACGATCGCCTGTCTGGATATGCAGGGTGCGCCCTTGTCATCGGCGTCGTTTCAGCAGTCGCAGTGTCTGGTGTTTGGCAATGAAGCCCGGGGTGTACCCAGGGCGCAGCTTGATGCTCTGGGAGTTCACACATTTTCCATTATCGGCAGTGGCGATGTGGAGTCACTCAACCTGGCTGCTGCGGTTAATATGTGTGTCTATGAACTGAACCGGGCGAGCTGAACCGGGCGAGCTGAACCGGGGCTGTTCGCGCGTCAGATAAAACTCAATGGCAGGGCCAGCGAGGCACACACCACGGCGGTGACGGCCAGCCGCATTCTGAAATAGCGAGCAGTGATTCTGCCGGCCCGGTGCAGGCGATAGTCGACCCAGAGCAAAGCCAGAAAGATGGCAATCACGATAACAAAGTAAGCTGTAAAAGAGGCCATCAGATAGCCCAGCCAGCAGATTACGGTCAGCACATTACTGACCATCAGCAGGTTAAGATTTCTGGCCTGGGTATCCTGCAGGTATTGTCCCCAGTGAATGCCACACATGAACACGGCGATCGCGAGACTATAGCTGCGTAATATTTCGGCAGTGCTGCCCAGCAGAGGCAGGTTGTAGACACCCAGCGTCAGCAACAGGCTGCTCACCAGAAACGGCAGCGCGCCCAGGCCGGCCAGTATGGCCGGCAAGCTAACATGTGCGGTGCTCTGACTTGATGATGACATCATGATTTACACTCCCTGTCGGGCGACAGTCAGCCGGGAACTTTCGCCATGTCGTATAAAAACGCCATTACGCGCTATCGAAAGAGTCTTTGTCGGGTCTGTAGTGTGCTGAGCCATCAGGTGAACTGTCGGCACGCCCGCTTATGAATGTCACCGCGTAAGTCACCGCCCGTTCGACGGAATGAATATTCAGCGTATACTCTTCTTCGGACTCAAAAAAGCGGGTATCCACGATGTGCCGTACATAGCGGGCAGGCAATCTGTTGAGTGCCACGCAGGCAACGTCGGCAATGTAGTCGTCATCCAGTGCCACCGCGGAACCAGTCAGTTTGCGTTTGATGGACTCGTAAACAAGACTCTCATAATAGTTGGTAATCAGGTCCATAGTCAGTCTGCCCGGGTGTTAGATTGGCTGATATTACTCTGACCGCGTGACAAGAGAAAGCGGCTGTCTCACATTGCTACGGTTTTTAGTGGCGTTATGAGACAGGCAATTTCCCTGTCCAGTTGTTGCTGATCAGCAAGCTGGTGATACAGATCGCTCACCTGTGAGGAATTCTGACACAGTGTCGTGATCACACCCAGTACGGCGCCCCTGTGCACATTATCGCCGCCAAGGTTGGTGTTGGCGATCAGCGCCTGTTTGCTGTCGTCAAGGTAGCGCGCCGCCAGATAAAGAATTCCTGGCCAGGCACCATCAATATAACAGGCAATGGAAAATTTGCGACCCAGTACGTCACTGTCGTCCCGGGTCCGGGCCAGTAGATCGGACAAATCAAGTCCGGCGCTTTGCCGGGCCGTGTGGGCCAGGATGGACATCACATCGTCAGCCTCATCGCGGAACAGCAGTTGATCGAGCAATGCAACATAGGCCCGGCAGATCTGCGCCAGGCCGGCATCGGGATGGGTAAGAAACAGGTGTTGTTGACACAGGTTCTGGACCACTTCCAGAGAGTTGCCTCGCAGTCGCTCGGCAAAAACAATGGGTGCAATAGTGACCAGGCCGCCTATGGAAGGCGTGTCGTGCGTGACCGCGCCGCACTGCAATGGTGACTTGCCCTGTTCCAGGTTGGCAAAAAAACCACGATGACAGGATTCGGCATAGGTATCAGGGTGTTGTGGCGGATCTGCCGTCAGCAGTTGTATGTAGTGCTGAACATAGACACTGGCGTCATAGTGTCCGGCGTTTGCTGTTATTGAGCGCATCACGGCACGGGCGCAATGGGCATTGAGCGTATTCTCGCCGGCGCGCATGCCCTGATGATAGTGCTGATTGGGTATATCCCAGTACTGCCGTTTGCCCCTCAGAATGATGTCGCCCACGATATCGCCGCTTGAGGCCGGCGCTGATGCGGGGGAATGCCGGCCACCCTGGCGGGTAGAGTGCAAAGACATGATGGACGATGGATGAAACGCTGGCGCGTCATGAAATTCCCGCACACCGCCGGGGAACTGTTTAAAGATATCGGCCGGGCGATAATACCAGTGCACCGGCATGGCCAGTGCATCACCCACGAACAGTGCTTCCAGCGCGGCCCGCGCGCGGTCTTTTTGTTCAATCATGTTTCTGCCTCTGGAAGCGCGTCAGCACTCAAGGACGAGCATCAAATTGCAACGCGGAGAGACGTGCATACAGGGGGCTGCTGACCAGCAATTCGTCGTGGCTGCCAGTGGCAACCAGACGGCCGGCTTCCATCACTGCGATCCGGTCAACGTTACGTACCGTTGCCAGGCGGTGAGCGATAATCAGGGTGGTGCGCCCCTGCATCAATTTCTCCAGTGCTATTTGTACTGTACGCTCGCTTTCAGCATCCAGAGCACTGGTGGCTTCATCCAGTAACAGAATTTTCGGGTCTTTAAGAATGGCCCGGGCAATCGCCAGGCGCTGTTTCTGGCCCCCGGACAGGCGAATGCCGGCCTCACCCAGCTGGCTGTTCCAGGTATCCGGCAGGCGGGTGATGAATTCGCTGGCAAAGGCGGCTTCAGCGGCCGCGTGCACCGCTTCATCGCTGGCATCAGGACAGCCGTAGCGGATATTGTCGGCGACAGTGCCGGTAAAGATGGTAGGCTGCTGACTGACCAGGGCGATGTGGCGGCGCAGGTCCAATGGGTCGAGCGCACGGATATCAATGTCGTCCAGCAGAATCTGACCACTCGAAGGGTCGTAAAAGCGCAGCAGTAAATCAAACAGCGTGGACTTGCCGGCGCCTGACGGACCCACCAGCGCCAGACTGCTGCCGGCCGCGACCTCAAGCGCCAGGCCATCCAGCGCCGGCGTGTCTGGCCGGGTCGGATAACTAAAGCGGATATTGTCAAAACGGAGCCTGCCCTGCACCTCTGCAGGCAGTGGCACCGGCGCTGCCGGCGCGCTGATAGCCGACTGCGCATTCAACAGCTCGATCAGCCGCTCGGTGGCGCCCGCAGCACGTTGCAGATCACCAAAAACCTGACTGATGGCGCCAACCGCTGACGCTACCATCACGGCGTATACCACAAAGGCGGTCAGCTCGCCGGCACTCATGCGCGCATTGATGACATCCTGGCCGCCCACCCAGATCATCGCCGCCATCGCGACAAACACCAGGGTCATGACAATCGCTATCAACAGCGAGCGCGAACGAATCTGCGACAGCGCGACATTAAACGCGGTTTCTACGTGACCGGCAAACAGGCGCTGATCCTCGCGCTGGTGATTGTAGGCCTGCACAGTTTTGATTTGCTGAATGCTTTCGCCGACATAGGCACCGACGTTGGCTATCTGGTCCTGCGTATGTCGGGATAGTTTGCGCACGCGACGCCCGAAGATGATGATGGGCCCGATGACCAGCGGAATGCACAACAGCACCACACTGGTCAGGCGCGGGTTGGTGATAAACAGGAAAATGACTCCGCCGATCAGCAGCAGGGTATTGCGCAACGCGATGGAAGCCGAAGATCCGATCACGGTCTGCAGCAAGGTGGTATCAGTGGTGATGCGCGACTGAATTTCGCCGCTGATATTGTCCTCAAAATAGGCCGGGTGCATGGTCAGCAAATGATCGAACACCGCCTTGCGGATGTCGGCCGTGACCCGCTCGCCCAGCCAGGACACCCAGTAAAAACGCGCAAATGTGCCCAGCGCCTGCAGGATGGCCACAATCAGGAAACCGACAATGGCACTGCTGAGTGACTGCGTGGATCCGGCCACAAAACCGGAGTCGACAATGATGCGCACATATTGCACAAGGCCCAGCGTGAGACCCGCGGTAAACAGCAGCGCTATGGCTGCCAGTAGAATCTGTTTTTTATAAGGCAGAACAAACCTTGCTGCCTGCAGCAGGCTGCCGATGCCCGTCTTGTCGGTTGCTGCCTTGTCCATAGCCTGTCCGCGGTGATGAGGTCTGCAGTCTGTCACGCTACACCGACGCAGACAATAGCGTCGTCGCAAAGTCACGGCCGACACATTGAGTTGCGGGGCGGCCTGCTCTATTCTGCTTGCTGACATCGGAACAGTTGTTAATCACCCTGGAGTAAATATCATGAAAACCATAAAAAAGACTTTAGCTGCGTTTGGCCTCAGCCTTCTTGCCCTGCCGGTACTGCTGTCGGCAGCAGACATGGAAGATAGCATCACCGTCAGCAGCTCGGCGTTCGAGCACCATGGCATGGTGCCGCTGGCCTACTCCGCCTATGGCGACAACACCGTGCCGCAGATCAGCTGGAGCAACCTGCCGGAAGGTACGGAGCAGCTGGCGCTGGTGATGGACGATCCCATTGCCCCTACACCGCAACCCTTTGTGCACTGGGTCGCCTACAATATTCCAGCTGATGCGGGCGAATTGCCTGAAGGTTTGACCAAGGATGCCCAGGTGACGGGTGTGCCGGCCCTGGAAGGCATGATCAACGGCGTCAACGGTGCCCGGATGACCGGCTACTTTGGTCCCCGTCCGCCGGCAGATGGCAAACTGCACGCCTACCATTTCCGCATTTATGCGCTGGATACCGAGCTGGACCTGCCTGAAGGCCTGAACAAGACCCAGCTACTGGAAGCCATCGATGGACACATTCTGGCGACCGGCATGCTGATGGGCCACTACGAACGGGAATAAATCCGTGTGGAAACTGAACTGCGGCACGAGACACCGCGGCTGCAGTTCAGCGTCCAAACATCGCCTTACTCTACGGCATGAATATCGGTGCCGTGCGTTTCCGTCAGCAGCCATACCGACAGCACGGTCAGCGTGGATGCCGCCGCCATGTACAGCGCCACATAGAAAATGCCGTACTGGTTCCACAACAGCACTGCGATGGTGGGCGCCAGCGCCCCGCCCACGATGGCGCCGATCTGGTAGCCAAGCGAGGCGCCGGAATAACGTACATGGGTAGAGAACAGTTCGGTAAAAAACGCCGCCTGAGGCCCGTACTGCATGCCCATGAAACCCAGCCCCAGGGTCAAAGCCAAAGTGATCAGGTAGAAATTGCCGGTATCAACCAGCGGGAAGATGGCGAACGCCCAGGCGCCGGTCAGCACTGCACCCAGTATGAAGATACCCCGTCGACCGTGACGGTCCGAATAACCCGCGGCCCAGAACTGGAACGGTACCTGTATCACCGATGCAATCAGCACCGCGGCGAGCAAGGTGTTTCGTGACAGGCCAACACCTTCCGCACTGCTGCCGTAGGCAACCACAAACGCGATCATGATATAGAAGGTCACCTGTATCGACAGGAAGGCGCCGGCCGCCAGGCAGATACGGCCCGGGTACAGGCGCAGGGCTTCCAGCACCGGCGAGCGGCGCATATTAACGGCGCGGCTGTCGGCAGCCACCTTGCTGAATGCCTCTTCGGGCGCCATCACATCTTCCCCGTGATGCCTGAGCTTTTTCAGACGCTCGAGTTCCTTGAACGCAGGTGTATCTTCCAGATGCAATTGCACATACAGGCTGATGCCGATCAGCACCACGCTGGCCAGGAAGGGGATGCGCCAGCCCCAGCTCATGAAGGCTTCTTCCGAGACCGCATACGAAATGAGCAGAAAGGCAAGGTTGGCCAGAATCACACCGATCGGCGCACCGGCCTGGGCGAAGGCGCCGTACCATCCACGTTTTTCCGGGGGCGAAGTCTCAGTAACCAGCAGCATCGCGCCGCCCCACTGACCGCCGATGGCAAGCCCCTGCACAAAGCGCAGTATCACCAGCATGATGGGTGCCGCAGCGCCCGCAGTCGCATAGCCCGGTAATGCCCCGATCAGGGTGGTGCCCACACCCATCATCATCAGCGCCACCACCAGCATTTTTTTGCGTCCCAGCCGGTCGCCAAAATGGCCGAAGATAATGCCACCCAGTGGTCGCGCAATAAAACCGACCGCGAAGGTGCTGAACGAAGCGATCAGCGCCACCATCACGGGCATGTCAGAGGGGAAGAATACGATGGGGAAAACCAGTGCCGCCGCCGTACCGTAGAGGAAAAAGTCATACCATTCGATACTGGTACCGGCCAGTGACGTCAGGGCCACTTTGCGCATGGTCGTGGTTGAGGCCGTTGAAGCCTCGGGCAGCGAGTTCGCTGCGGGCGCATCTGTGCTCATGATAAATCCTTGTTATTGTTGTTTTATCAGGTCCGCAAATACGCGAACGGATTGATATTGCTCCACTTATCAGGGGAAAGCAAGATCAATCCGGGCGCCTGTCACACCGATCGGGTTGCCAGCGCGGGCGTGATTCGTGACGCCGCCCGAGACGGGCCAACCACTGCCAGTTGGCCGACCAACAGCAGGGCCAGCATGCCGGCAGGAATGTAATACCAGTCTATTCTTGGCATATTGAATGTCTGCACCAGGAACATGTTGAAAGCGATGGTCAGTACTGCCCCGCCAAGCACACCGAAGCCGGAAATGATGGCATTCTCCACCAGAAAATGCCGCAGAATCGAGCCTTGTGTTGCGCCCAGTGCGCGCCGGGTGCCGATCTGCTTGCGTCGTCTGTTGATGCTGAACACGGCCAGCCCGACAATGCCCATGGCGGTAATGAAGATCAGCGTGGCAATCACGATGCTCAGGATGCGGGTCATGACGCTGTCAATACGATAGCTTTCCTCGCGGGTGTCCGCCATGGTGCGCAACTGGCGCAGGATACGCTGCTCGTTGCTGGCGCCCAGCATCTCCTCCACCATCGGCATCAAACGGTCCTGTTCACCCGGTTCAGTCCGGATCAGGTATAGCGAGGCGCCATCTATCACAATTTCGGGAAAAATCGCGGAGTTCTCTATGTCTTCCCAGAGTGGCCAGGGTGCCTGTAATTGCCTGACCACGCCGATAATACGAACGGCCTGATCGGAAGGCGTATAGACGACCTGCCCGATCGCTGCCTGCGCCCCTTCGGGGAAAAGCTGTTCGGCCAGGGCCTGGGTAATGATCACCGTATCAGCGTTCGCATTACTGGATGATTCGCGAATCAGGACATCCGCTTCGGTAAAATCGACGCCGGCTACCAGCTCAAGCCCCATGGTGTTCAGGCTGCGGTGGTCGGCATAGTAGATGGCGGAGGGAACACTGGACGCCAATTCGCCCGGCTCCAGTAGAAAGGCAGATGACGAACCACTGTTGCTGACCGGCACAGTGTTGATGACGGTGGCGTCGACAATACCCGGTGTTTGCCGCAGGCGCGCCAGGTCATCCGCCACCGTCGTCTCTTCATTGAAGTTCTGACCAAACCCGATACTGCGGATATAGAACAGATTGTTTTCGTCCGTGCCACTGGGACGGCTCATCAACTCGCCACGTTGATTGATGATATAGATCGCATTCACGATCACGGTCATGGTGAAGGCAATCTGCACAGCAATCAGGATGATGCCGAGTTTGTTGCGCAGCAGTGCGCGCAGAATAGGTCCGAATTCCATACGTTTCTCCTACTGCAGTTTAAGGTGGATGGCCGGGTTGATATTGCAGGCTCGCCAGATCGGATACAGCCCGGCAATGACAGTGCTGACAATGGCCAGCGCAATGGTCACAAGAACCACAGTGAGATTCAGGTGCATCCAGTCGGAGACAATCATGTCACCCATCAATATCTTGATGCCCTCCAGACCCAGCGCGGCCACACCAAGCCCCAGTACTCCGCCCAAAGCACCGATGAAGCCCGCTTCGATCACGTGTTGTATAAACAGAGACCCTTTGTGAGCCCCCAGTGCCTGACGGACACCGATCTCTGGCGCCTTGCCGAGGAACTTTGACAGCAGCAACCCCACGGTATTGAGCAGGCAGACCGCCAGCAGCATGGCTGCCAGCGCCGACAGTATCCGGGTCTCGTCAGGGAGCACTTCCTGTTCGATCATCCATTCATTGACATCAAACAGGCGCTTGTCCACCGGTTGCTGAAGGCGACCGAATGACTTCTGTTCCGCTGCGTAGCTGTTAATGAAGTTCAGGTAGTCTTCATAGGCGTTACGGTCCTGTAGCTCCACCCAGAACTGTATCCAGGCACATTCCGCATTGAGAAAGGCCTGGAAGCCATCACCTTCAGGCGCCTGCCAGCAATTGGTATTGCCCGCACGGTCCAGGCGCAGAGAGACAATCAGGTGCCATGGAATATACGCTTCTTCGATAGGGTCAAACGGCCCGTTATTGACGTCGTAGAACTTGGGCACGGGGGTCCAGTTGTCAAGGACGCCCACGACGGTGAAATTGTAGCCATGCAGGTGAACTGTCTCGCCGACAGAGTCGGCGCCGCCGAACAGCTGTTCATTGAGCTCCTGTGACAGCACAATCACTTGCTGGCGACCCTCGTCGGCGCTACGGTCCCAGCCGCTGCCATACTGAAACGGAATATCGAACATGGTGAAGAAATCGCTGAAGTTGCCACGGCCACTGACGGAGAAGGGGCGTATCTCCTGATTCTCCGGCTCCACAACGCCGACGAACTTTGACGTTGCTGTTCTCGGGTAGTCGGTGGTCAGGTCCAGCAGTGCCATGGTGTCGATATAGGTCAACTGTGGTGGCGGGTCAAAGTCCGGAAATGCCGGGTTACCGTAATCGAGTTGTATGTGATACAGCTGTGAACTCTTATGCGGAATAGGGTCGCCGCCCATAAAGTAGTTAAGGGTGAAAATCACCATATAGGCGCCAATACCGATAGCAACCGCCAGCACCATCAGGGAGCTGAGTATGGGGTTGCGACGGTAGCTGAGCAGCGCCAGCCGTACATAATAGATAAACATGGCAACTCTCCTGATCAGCTGACTGCTTCAAGTTGGCCAACAACGGCGTTGGCGTCCGTATCGGCGATGTACCCGTCGAGGAAATGGATATTGCGGGCGCTGCGACTGGCCAATGACGGGTCATGTGTCACCATGATGATCGTGGTGCCGGCGGCATTGATGGATTGCAGTAGCTCCATGACACCTTCGGCAGTATTGGAGTCCAGATTGCCGGTCGGTTCGTCAGCCAGCAGAAATCTCGGCTCGCCGACCAGCGCGCGGGCGATGGCAACACGTTGCTGTTGCCCGCCTGACAGCTGCGACGGTAAATGCTTCCTGCGCGACAGCAGACCGACCGAGTCCAGCGCCCGATCAATACGTTCCTTGCGTTCAGCCGCCTTCATGCCGCGATAACGCAGAGGCACATCCACATTGTCGAACAGGTTCAGATCAGGCATCAGATTGAAACTCTGAAAAATGAAACCAATCTTCTGGTTGCGCAGCCTGGCGCGCTGATAGTCGCTCAGTCTGGAGACATCCTCGCCATCCAGCAGATACTGCCCTTCGGTCCAGGTTTCCAGCAGGCCGGCAAT
Organism: uncultured Gammaproteobacteria bacterium; assembly: GCA_913058135.1. GTDB lineage: Bacteria > Pseudomonadota > Gammaproteobacteria > Pseudomonadales > Pseudohongiellaceae > Pseudohongiella. Next base: position 5,325 of record CAJXPR010000065.1, on the reverse strand, counting down.
ATTGAGAAAGGTGGTCTTGCCACAACCGGAAGGGCCGGTGATGGTAATAAATTCGCCCTCGGCAACATCGAGTGAGATATCACGCAGAGCCTGAGTCTCAACCAGATCGGTACGGAAGACCTTGCGGATATTTGTCATCTGTAACATGTTCTTCTCCTTGTTTTAGCGGCTTCTGTGCCGATTCACGTAGTCCAGGGTTTTCAGTTGTTGATCAGTACAGTATCGGCATCATCAAATGCATCAGTGCCAGAGACGATAATGGTGTCACCGACATTGAGGCCGTCGAGTATCTCCACTGAAGCCAGACTGGTGGCGCCGATGACAATGGGGGCGCGGTGGGCGATATTGTTGACGACACGGTATGCCAGCCGACCGCTGCCGCTCTCCAGGAACTGCCCGCGTTGAACCATCAGTACGTTGTTCTTCTCTTCCAGAAGAATTCTCGTGCTCAGTCGCTGGTTCTGGCGCAGACCATCGGGCACCGGTTCATCAAAGCGCAGTCGTGCCGATACCTGGTTGTCGACTATTTCCGGTGACACAGCCACGAGGGTGGCGCGCTGCAGTTGTGAACCGGCACGCACTTCGGCAAGCATGCCAAGTGCCAGGTCGCCGACATAGTTCTCCGGTACCTGTACTTCTATTTCAAAAGCTGACAGGTCGACGACGCTGAGCACAGCCTGATTGCGCGTGACACTGGTTTTCTGATCCACCAGAAGGTTACCGACGATGCCACTGACGGGTGAAACGATGGACAGCTCATCAACCTGACGCGCCAGGTCCTGCACCAGCAGTTCCTGTTGTTCTACGGCCAGCTGGCGTGTCTGCAATTCGAAATCCAGGCGCTCGTTGTCCAGTTCTGTATCCAGCTCTGCATGTTTGTGCATGACCTGAGCGGTTTCCAGATTGTCACGGGCACGTTCGTAGTCGACTGCGGTGATGGCCCCTACTTCAATGGCCTGTTGCGAGCGGTCCAGTTCGCGCTGGGCCGCTTTCAAAGAGATGGTTGCCGAGTCAAAGGCGCGAGTGTTTTCCAGGATTTCCTGTTGATTGGAGATGCGCTGACGGTCATATTCTATCTGCAGCGACATCAGACGGGAGCGCTCCTGCAGCAACTGATTCTGCAATTCCGGGCTGTCGATGGTGGCCAGCACCTGACCCTCTGCCACGGTATCGCCGGCATCGACCGAGAATGTGATGGTGCCGCCCTGGCTGGCAAACAGCGTTGGGCTGACGGCGGCTACTATGCGTCCTTGCACGGTGACATCGCGGACAAAGTCGCCGCGGACAACCTCTGCAAAGCGCAGGCGTTCTGCTGATACTGACTGTTGTGCCTGGCTCCAGCGCTGTACGGCCGGCACCGTCACCCACGACAGCAAAAGCAGGGTGGCAACAGCAATCGTAACGATAAGAACTTTCTTTCGTCCATGGGCCGGGTTTATTGCTACATCCTGTGAAGAGGTATCGCTGATTTTCATTTTTTTACCAATGCAATTAAAACTGATTCGGTGGCTGTTGTTTCAAGGCCCCGCCAACACTTGGACGCGGCCAGGTTGTTGATGGTTTAAACATCGGGCAAAGGACAACCGCTAACCGGGTTTATTTTCCTGCTGCACACAGTAGTGCCAGCAAAATTGGGGCCAAGTCGGAATAACCTAAAATTATGTAGATAAAACAAATGGATATACTTGTTTTTGGAATGCGTCGGTGGTCGGGTCTGAAAATCTTGCTGGTGAGGGACGCTGAAGGTTGGCCAGGATCGCCAACAAATTAGTGGTGAGGCATAAAAAAAGCCGGCGCATGAGGCCGGCTTGATTGAAGCAGAAGAGGTTCCCTTGGCGAAATGGTTTTAATCAATCGCCTCGTAAACCACGCGCTGCGCAACGTTGTTGTCGAATGGTGCGCCGCGCGGGCCGCCACGTTTCTGTTCCATGTAAATCATGAAAAAGTCATTGGCCGGGTCAACGAGGAACAATGTGCCGCCAATGCCACGCCAGCCAAAATTGCTGGGGCCGTCCGGATTGGACGCGTCGACCGGTTGCAAATGAAAACCGAGACTCCAGCCGCCGCGGTCGCCGTAAAAGAAATACTCGCGGGATACATCATCCGTGATGCGCTCTTCCTGCATCAACGCCAGTGTGTCCTCCTCGAGAATACGTGCTCCGTTGTATTCGCCATCATTCAACAGCATCTGGGCAAAGCGGACGTAGTCTTCCGTGGTCGAGTTAAGTCCACCGCCACCGGACAGCATCGGACGGACGATGGTGTTGTCGCTCATGGCGCCATGCACGGGCTCAGCAATGCGTGAAGCCTTGCTCGTCGGCACATAGAACGTGGTCTCATCCATGCCCAGGGGTTCGAAAATGCGTTCATTGAGGATCACATCCAGCGTCTGTCCGGCGGCCACTTCAAGCACCGCGCCCAGTACATCGGTAGAGTGACCGTAATGCCAGGCGGTGCCCGGCTCAAACAGCAGTGGCAGATTACCCAGGCTGTCTGCAACTTCCCGGGCCGTGGCGCTGCCATCCGAGGGCACATTGGCTTCATACATGCCGCCCAGCGTGGTGCCCATGGCAAAGATGGATTGCACCAGGCCAGATTTGTGGGTCAGCAGGTGCGCAACCGTCATTTCATTTTGCGCGGGGCGGGTCGCCCCGGTTTCCTGATCAATGATTTCCAGTGAATTGAACGCGGGGATGTATTTGCCAACCGGGTCATCAATGCTGAGCAGGCCATCCTCGACCATGGACATGGCGGCGACGCTGACGATGGGTTTGGTCATGGAGTAGATGCGGAATATCGTCTGCTCGTCCACCGGTGTTGCATCGTCCGGGCCCTGTGTACCAACCGTTTCCAGCAGGCCAACGCCCTCATTATTGCCGACCAGCAGCAACGCGCCGGCGATATGGTCACCGTCCACAGCGGCCTGCATTTGTGATCGGATGGAGGCGATTTCCGCCTGATCGATGCCGAATGTCGATGGCTCAATACGGTTAATCGAGGTGTCGTCGGCCATCGCCGCGAGTGAGCTGGCCAGCAGCAGGGCCGCTGCGGCAGTGGTCTGTAAAGTCAGTTTCATGGGTGGGTAACCTCGGCTTTGTTGTTATTGGCGTGCAGGCTGTCTCGGCAGCCAGAGAGCTGGGATGATTATGCGGCAGCGTCCCGAGCGAGTCAATTTGGTGCGGGATACAGCGCGCGGCAGGCAAGACAATACGACTGCCGACGACAGCCGGTTGGATGCAAGGATGGCAATTTGGCGTCCGACTGTGTATTTTTGCTGGCAACAACACAAAACCAGACTTCACAACGAGAGCGACCCATGCAACTGATCTTGAAACTGATTGCCGGCATTTTACTGGGCATTCTGATCGGGCTGTTTGCCCCCTACGGCCTGACTCAGGTGCTGATCACCTTTAAGGCCCTGTTTGGCGAGTTGCTGTTCTTTACCATTCCCCTGCTGATCCTGTTCTTTATCACCAGCGGCATTGCCGCCCTGCCCAGAAATGCCGGGCGCCTGTTGGGCCGGTCGCTGGGTCTGGCGTACCTGTCGACTTTGCTGGCCGGCACCGCCGCCTTTGTGGTCGCCGCCATACTGGTGCCGATGCTGACCACGCCCGGTTCAGCGACCCCGGCTACCGGCCAGGTTGAGCTGGCACCCTTTGTAGAACTGACCATTCCGCCGGTCTTTAATGTGATGACGGCGCTGGCCCTGGCCTTTATTTTCGGTGTGGGTATTGCCGCCACTGGCGCCACACAGTTAAAGGATCTGTCTGACCAGGGCCGCGAGATCATTCAGCGGCTGCTGGTCAGTATCATCATTCCGCTGTTGCCGGTGTATATCGCCGGTGTCTTTGCCGAACTCGCTGCGGCCGGCACCGTGTTTGGCACCCTGCGCACATTCGGCGTGGTGCTGATGATGGCCCTGCTGCTGCACTGGGCCTGGATCCTGACGCTTTTTGCACTGGCGGGCATCAAGGCCGGCAAATCTCCTTTTGCGCTGATTCGTAATATGCTGCCAGCGTACTTCACGGCCCTGGGTACCATGTCCAGCGCCGCAACCATCCCGGTCTCCCTGCAGTGCAGCAAGAACAATGGCGTGTCTCCGGATGTGGCAGATTTCACCGTGCCGTTGTTTGCCACTGTCCACCTGTCGGGGTCAACAATTACCATCGTCAGTTGTGCCGTGGCGGTGATGTCAATCTATAACGGCCTCGACATCCCGTCACTGACCATTATCGTGCCGTTTATATTGATGCTGGGCATTGTCATGCTGGCGGCGCCGGGTGTACCGGGCGGGGCAGTGATGGCTGCAGTGGGCCTGCTGGGGTCGATGCTGGGATTCAGCGAAACGGCAGTGGCGCTGATGATTGCGCTGTACATGGCACAGGACAGTTTTGGCACCGCCTGCAATGTCACCTGCGATGGCGCCCTGTCGATACTGGTCGGGGAAGCGGCGGCGACAACCGCAACCAGCACAGGTAGTACGCAAGAGTCATGATGGCGTGTCGGTCGGCGGCACTGGCTGATCCGGGGCGCTGCTGGCCGGCGGCCTGGGCAGGTAGTCCTTATTCTGGAACACCTCGGCCATGATGGCCTGCTCGATAAAGCCACGCTGACCGGATTTTACGGGCACACGCACGATAAGATGAATCTCTCCGGCCACCGGCACCTGCAGGGTGACGCGCGGGTCGACCGAGGGCGGCTCCAGGCCCCGCGATACGCTGATGCGGTTCATGTAGCGTCGTACCTCCTCCAGGAAAGGCGCGCACTGTTTGCGCGCCGACGCGACAATTGCCTGTTGCGCCCCCCGCCAGTCATCGTCACGCTTGAATGGCACGGTAAAGACGTGCAGTACATAGTCGTGGGTGAAGCTTTCATTGATCACCGGTTCAGAGACAAACAGGGCATTCGGAATCACCGCCATGCGGCCAGTGCGCTGATGCGTCAACTTGCCCGGGCCCACTTCCAGAATGGTGGTGGCGAGCAGGTTCTGGTCAATGACGTCGCCACGAAAATCCTTGATCTGGATGCGGTCGCCGATGCTGAAAGAGCCCGCGCCGGCCTTGAGTATGGAGCCGGTGATACACATGATCAGTTCTTTGGTGGCCACCACAAAGGCCACGGCAATGGCCACAATCGACAATGCCAGGGTGCGCAGCTCTTCGCCCCAGATTAATGCCAGGCCCAGCAACAGCAACAGTATCAGGCCGTTGCGCGATTGCACCAGCCAGCGCCTGCGCAGTTCCATGGACTCCACCTGGCGTTTGATAAAGCGCGAGATCCTGTCTCTTATACACATCTGACGCTGCCGACGATCTACTCTGTGTA
>CAJXPR010000064.1 GCA_913058135.1 uncultured Gammaproteobacteria bacterium | reverse complement strand
ATCTACACAGAGTAGATCGTCGGCAGCGTCAGATGTGTATAAGAGACAGGGCGGACACCGTGCAGCAGCTTGAAACCAGCGGCATTCTCAAGCCCCGGGCGCACATCTATCTCGAATCCGGCCAGGACCTGGCCACGCTGTCGCTGCCGGACAACTGGACAGCGCGCAGGACTCTTCGCGCCGGCGCCGTGTTCTATGGCCTGTATGAGAGGCGCGCATGACCGGATTGCCACCCGCTACAGCGTTGGCCGCCCCCTGGTGGCTGCCCGGCGGTCACCTGCAGACCATCTGGCGTAAACTCGCGGCCGCGCCCTCACTGATTCGCCAGCGTCAGCGTATCGAACTGGCCGATGGCGACTTTATCGATGTTGACCACCTGCCTGCTGGGGGCAGCGACAGGCCGCTGGTATTTTTACTGCACGGACTGGCTGGCTGTTCGGCCTCGCCCTATATTCTGGCCATGCAGCATAGCCTGCACACTGCCGGTTACGACAGCGTGGCGATGAACCTGCGTGGCTGCAGCGGTGACCACAACCGCCTGGCCGTCGCCTACCACTCCGGTTGTTCCGATGACGTCGAACAGGTTATTGCCACGCTGATGGCGCAACAACAGCGGCCGCTGGTAGTCATCGGATACTCGCTGGGGGCCAATGTGCTGGTCAAGTGGCTCACTGAAACCCGCTTCAAGGCTCAGCTGCGCGCCGCTGTCAGTGTCTCCAATCCGTTTGCCCTGGATCTTTGCTGTGCGCAGATGAACAGCGGCATGCCCTACTGGTACGGGCGTTATTTTTTGCGCCGCCTGCGCACGGACCTGCAGCGTAAACAGGCCGCGTTTGAGCAGCAGGGGCGGGATGAAGAAGTCCGGCGCATCCATGAGCTTGGCCCGCTGGGTCGCCTGCAGACCCTGTGGGATTTTGACGATGCGGTCACCGCGCCGCTGCACGGTTTTGCCGGCGCTGAAGATTATTATCAACGCTGCAGCAGTCGTCAGTTCATTGCCGGTACGCCGGTGCCAACACTGATTGTGCATAGCCAGAATGATCCCATCATTCCCCTGCATTCGCTGCCATCGCCAGAGCAGATGCCGGCCCGGGTGAGCTGGGAAATACTGCCCTTCGGCGGTCATGTGGGGTTTGCGATGAAAGGTCAGAACGACTGGCTGGAGCGACGCATACTGCGTTTTATTGAGCTGACATAGGGCAGATCCTGGTGTACTGTAGGCGGCATTTGACGCGACAGGACTGTGCACAGCATGAAAACAGCGGTTTACCCGGGGACGTTCAATCCCATTACCAACGGCCATATCGACCTGGTAGAACGTGCCTCGCGGCTGTTCGACAATGTTATTGTTGCCATCGGCGTCAACAAACAGAAGACCACTTCCCTGTCCACTGACAAGCGTGTGGCGCTGGCACGCAAGGTGCTGGCACACGTCGATAATGTCGAGGTAGTGGCCTTTGAAACCCTGTTGATCGAATTTGTCCGCCAGCGCGGGGCCAGTGTCATATTGCGTGGTTTGCGCACCGTGGCCGATTTTGAGTACGAGTTTCAGCTGGTGGGCATGAACCGGGCGCTGGATCCGGGCATCGAAACCATCTTCATGGCACCGGATGAGCACCTGTCCTATATCTCTTCAACGCTGGTGCGCGAAATTGCGTCTTACGGCGGGGATATCAGCCGCTTCGTGCATCCGCTGGTGGCCGAAGCCATGCGTGAGCATCTGGCGGAGCAGCAGGCAGCGCAACAATAGGCTGTATGTGGACCCCGCACTAACGCTGGCAGCGTTTGCAAAACACGGTGCTGCGGCCGCTCAGACGAACCTCCTGCAGGGTGCCGCCACACTGTTTACAGGCCTCGCCACCGCGGCCATAGACCAGTAGCGACTGTTTGAAATACCCCGGCTTGCCGTCACTTCCGACAAAATCCCGCAGCGTTGTGCCGCCCACGGTAATAGCGTGGGCGATGACCTGCCGGATACACGCCACCAGACGTGCCATGCGTGCGCGGGATACCGATCCGGCCTCGGCCAGCGGCCGGATACCGGCCATGAATAACGCCTCATTGGCGTAGATATTACCCACACCCACGACCACGTGGCTGTCCATGATGAAGCTCTTGACGGGCACCCTGCGGCCACGGCTGCGCCTGAACAGGTAGTCGGTGTCAAACTCGTCAGCCAGCGGCTCCGGGCCCAGACTCGCCAGCAACGGATGTTCGTCTATCGCGTCCCCGCTCCATAAGATGCAACCGAAGCGTCGCGGATCTGTGTAGCGCAGCATCTGGCCATGGCCGAACTCGATATCGACGTGATCATGTTTGGCCGGCGCCATCCCGATTGGCAGAATGCGGACACTGCCGGACATACCCAGATGAATAATTATGTGCCCCGCTGTTGTCTCAATCAGTATGTACTTGCCGCGTCGGCGGGTGGACAGTACGGTCTGGCCGGGCAGCAGGGCGGTGATCTGCGCCGACACCGGCCAGCGTAAACGGCTTTGCCTGACGATGCTGCGGGTGATTGTGCGGCCGCAGATATGAGGGTCAATGCCGCGGCGGCTGGTTTCGACTTCGGGTAGTTCGGGCATGCGGTCTGCTATCGATTTTGTGGATGAAATCAGCGGTTTGTGACGGAAATTTATCAGTCGGTTTTGTGAACCAGGCTATTGTATCTGTTCAGTTGTCGCGTATTCTGGTGTAACGTTAAGCCATGATCTGACATCAAACAAGCATAAGACAGTACCGGAGATTCCGCCATGTGTTTCCGAAGCATCTGCCCAGACTCATCACTTTCTCCGACGACCAGATCGTGGTCGGTGGTCGCACTAATGATGTCTTTGTTCTGGCTGTCGGCCAGCGCGACAGCCGACAACGATGATCCCGGTCAGGGGTGGATCAACAACCTGGCACCTGCGCAGGCGATACCGGCCCTGCGCGAATCCATTGAAGTGCTTGAAGGCAGTGGCGATACCTGGCATCCGGATATAGCAGAATCGACCTTGAGTCTGGCCCGACATGTGCAGGAAACCGGCGATCACGTCGAAGCCATTGCGCTGCTGGAGCGAGCCGTCCATGTCAGTCGTGTCAATCACGGTCTGTTCAGCCTGCAGCAGGTCGCAGCGCTGCAGATGCAGATCGACAGCCATCTGGCGCTTCAGCAATGGACCGAGGCAGACGGGCTGCAGCAATACCTGTTTTATGTGCACAGCCGGGCGATGGACGATAACGATCCGGCCTTGATTCCGGCGCTGGAAGCTTACGCACAGTGGAATATCCAGGCCTTCCGGCAGCGCTTGGGAGAAGTACCCGCCACCCGGCTCATTGATGCCTATCATCTGTACAGCGTCGCCCTGTCCATCGTGGACAAGGATCCGGTGCTGACCAATCAGTCACGGGAGATGATGCTGGAGAGGCTGGCCTATCTGGCCTGGCTGATGGCGCGAACCGGCGCCCAGGACCGGCAACAGGCACAGTACACGAATCTGAGGATGGTGGATGACGACTGGGTTGATCAGGTCACAGAACGGCGTTACCGACGCTACAACAATCCGTTTCTGCAGGGTGAGTATGCACTGGAACAAATTATTGCCATGCGCGCCGATCACCTGGCCACCGTGGAGGCCGCCGGAGTGACTGGAGAGGCTCGTAACCGGGCGCTGGAAGACCATACCAATGCAATCCTGGATCTCGCCGACTGGTATCTGCTGTTCGAGCGCCGCAATGCTTCCATTGATGTTTATGAAAGCGCCTGGGCGACACTGCAGGATGAAGATGAAGAGCTGCAACGTCGAGTCTTTGATCGCATTGTCATGCTGCCCAGATTTGAAACGACGCAGCAGCCCGCCGGCGATCCGCTGCCGACCCGGGCAATGCAGGCCACGGCCGGCTCGATATCCGGTTCACCAGTCATCCCCGACGATACGCAGACAATGAAAGATGATGCCACTGCATCGGTTCCTTATGTGGTCATGGAATTTGATATCAATCAGTACGGCCGTGCCGTCAATGTGGACATTCTCGACTCCTGGCCGGAAGACGATGTGGGTATGCATCGGCGCCTGATCGGTGCGTTGCGCGACAGCAGAATGCGACCGATTTTCCGGGATGGCAGCGCCGCGCGTGTGGAGGATCTGGTTTACCGTTTCCCTTACGAGATTGAAGGTGTGGAGTCTGAAACGCAATAATGATGCCGTGAGCCGGTCTTTAATACGGTACACTCAAAAAACTGCGAGTTGCCAAAACACTGCGATTTGCGGTTGGAGCCAATGAACATGAATATGCCACGCACCCGAATCCTGTTAGGTCTGAGCGTCACGGCGCTGCTGCTCAGCGCGTGTGAATCCACGCAGCAGTCACAGCAGTCTTCCAGCATGCCGCAGATGCCGTCGTCCTCGTCTTCTTCGTCATCGTCCAGCAGCTCTTCGTCAATGCCTTCCATGCCGTCGTCCTCATCGTCGTCATCGTCCTCTTCCTCGTCGATGCCTTCCATGCCGTCGTCGTCATCGTCCTCGAGGCCGTCGATGCCATCGAGCAGTTCGTCCGGCTCGCAATCCAGTAGCGCCGGCGCCAGCGGCAGCTCCGGGTCTGCCAGTGCCTCAGCCTCCGGGTTGCCGGACTTCTCCGGCGGTCGCAGTGCGTCCACTGGCAGCGCGGCGGCAACAGCGGGTGGCGTGATGCCATCGGGTGGGCGCCCGGGCGTTCCCGGCGATAGTAGCGCCAGTGGAGCCACGGGAAGTTCATCAGCCGGTAGTGCGACAACTGCCGGTAGCGGCGGTCTGGATGCCTACGGCAGCCGCAGCAGCAGTGGCGGTCTTAACCGGATTCCGCCAGCCAGCACGGCCGGCGCAGGCGGAGAGACCGGCAGCCAGACGGGTAGCCAGGGCAGCAATGGCGCGGGCAGTGCAGATGCGGGCACGGGTCCGGGCGCAGCCAGTCGGAGCGGTGAAGGTCAGGGAGCCGGTCAGTCCGGTTCCGGCCAGGGTGGCGGTGGTAGCGCCAATAGCGGTTCAGGTAGCGGCACGCTTGCCGGTTCCGGTACCGGTGCCAGTGGCACGGGCGGCGTCGGCGTGATGACCGCTTCACAACGCGTGGCCGTACTTGATGGTCAGCTCGGCGGCGCATACGGAGACTTTGACGGTTTGATTCTTGCCGAACGCAGCCGCGCGCAGCGCCGTGCCAATGAAGTTGGTGACGACCCGGCCGGTCTGTATGAAGAGGAAAATGGTCAGGGCGGTCAGGGCGACGGCATGGGCACCCTGCCGGGCGTCACCGGCGTGCAAACGGCCGGTGTCAGTGGCGGTCAGACCTTCCCGGGTGGTGACGGACAAGGGCCGCAGGCTGGCGGTTCAGGAGGATCAGTGGGCGGTGTCAATGGCGGCCCGGCCGGCGAGCAGCGTGAGACCTATCCGGTGCCGGACGACATTCCCCCGGGTGGTGGCGACGATGTCGTGGCTCGCCAGATCCGCGAAGCAGCCCTGCGCGAGCCGGATCCGGAATTGCGTGAAGCACTGTGGAACGAATATCGCCGATACACCGGCCTAGAAGTAACAGGTACAGAATGATGAACAAGTTGACGATCAGAAATGCCTTTACCTTGATGGTACTGTCCATGCTGGTGCTCACCGGTTGTGCGACGACCTCGGTCAAATCCACCGAATTTGTGCCGGTGGTGCAAAGCGCAACACCGTTTGATGAGTCGCTGTTGCTCGACGTGGGTGTCATGGTGTTTGACCCGGGCATAGACGAAGTGGACCGCGGTGATCTGGATCGCACCAATTTCGAGATCCGTCGCGCAGAGTCGCGTTATGCGCCTTACCTGATGGCGGACACCCTGCAGCGCTCGGGCAACTGGGGTGCAGTGCGGGTGTTGCCCTCACAAAGCAGTGTCATGGATATATTTCTGGAAGGCCAGATTCTGTTGTCCGACGGTGAAGGCATGATCGTCAAGGTCACCGTGACTGATTCAACAGGTCGCGAGTGGTACACACGCGAGTACGAGGAGCATATCAGTCAGTACAATTACGAGCAGACCCAGCGTCAGTTGCATGATCCCTTCCAGGTGATCTACAACACCATCGCCAATGACCTGCTGGCTTACGTTGAGAACAACGTCAGTGACGATCAGATCCGCAATATCCGCACAGTGTCCGAGCTGCAGTTTGCTGCCAATTTTGCGCCGGATATTTTCGGCTCCTACGTCACCACCAACAACCGTGGGATTACCAGTGTAGCGCGGCTCCCGGCCGAGAACGATCCATCACTGCGCCGCATTCGCGATATCCGTGAACGGGATAACCTGTTTGTGGATACGGTGCAGGATTACTACGCCACCTACACCCGCGAAATGCGCGGACCCTATGATGCCTGGCGTGAACAGAGTTATCACGAAACCATGGCGCTGGATGAAGCAGAGCGCTCGGCGCGACGACGCTTTATCACCGGTGCTGCTGCCATAGTCGGTGGCATCGCGGCGGTGGGCAGTAACAACGGTGCTGCCGCACAGACCGCCGGTATTGTCGGTGTTGGCGCTGGCGCTTATCTGGTGCGCAGTGGTTTTGATCGCACGGCAGAGGCGCGTATGCATATCGCTGCGCTGCAGGAGCTGGGTGAATCCCTGCAGTCGGAAATCGCCCCCAAGGTTATTGAACTGGACGACCGCACTATCATGCTCACCGGTACCGTAGAAGAGCAGTATGAACAATGGCGTGACATCCTGATGGAAATTTACCTGACAGAAACAGGTGGGGTTTGATCCACATCGGGCAAACGGCAGTTTAGGACAAAAAGTATGCAGGGCGGTAAAACGGCGAACGGTGACAGAATATCAGGCTGGGTGTGGGCAGCGCTGGCAGTATTGATGCTATTGGCATTGGCCGTGGTGTTTGTCCTGCCCCGGCTGGTACAGGAATATGAACTGCCACTGGTGCCACGTGCTGATACTGCGCCAGTTGTCACACCCAGTGCGCCGCTGGCTAACAATACGCCGCAAATCTCCCCTTTTGATGAAGCCCAGCGCGCGCGACAGCGCCGGGAAGCTCAGGATGCGCTTGCCAGTCTGCTGGAACGACAACAGGCGCTGGATGAAATGGCGGTAGACCAGTGGGCTGCTGAAGAATACCAGACGGCTATTGCTGATGCGCGACGTGGTGACGAGTTCTACCGCAATACCGAGTTTGTGCAGGCAGCGCTGGCCTATCAGAACAGCGACCTGGCGCTATCCGGATTGCAGGAGCAGGTTCCCGAGGTGCTGAACAGAATGGTCGCGGCCGGCGAGGCAGCGATCGAGGCTGAAGACTCAGCGTCGGCGCTGCAGCGCTTTGAGCTGGCGCTGCGCCTGGATCCCGACAGTGAGGAGGCACAGCGCGGGCTGGCGCGGGCCCAAACGCTGGATGAAGTGAACAGCCTGATCGCCAGTGGCCAGGCCTTACAGGCCAGTGGCGATCTGCAGGGCGCCCAGCAGCAATTCGAGCAGGCTGCAGCACTGGACAATGCTCATCAGCAGGCCGCAGCACTGGTTGCAGGAAACCGGCAGAGGATCACCGATGCCAATTATACGGCTGTCATGTCTGAAGGCTTTGATCTGTTGCAGCAGGATCAATCCGACGCCGCCATCGCCGCTTTCGAGCGCGCCTTGCGCATCAAGCCGGGCTCTACGGAAGCCAGCGAAGCCATCGCTCAAACCCGGGAACAGATCACGCTCGCCAGCATCGCCGATTTGCGCGAGCAGGCGCTGGCCCATGAGGCCAGCGAAGACTGGGAGCAGGCAGTGGCTGCCTACGATGCCGTGCTGGCACTGGACAGCAATCTGGTGTTTGCCCTGGAAGGTAAGGATTACTCGGCCCGGCGCCTGCAGCTGGACCGATTACTGGCCGTGAACATCGAACAGCCCATGCGGCTGTCCGACCAGGCTGCCTACGACGAAGCGCGAGAGGTTTACCAGATCGGCCGTGACCTGGAAGCCGATCTGCTGGCCGAGCAGGGCAGTGTTGGCGAACGCCTCGCGCAACAGCTGGATACCATGGAAACGCTGCTGGCGCAGATGCTGATACCGGTTCAGGTAACGCTGACCTCTGACAATGCCACAAACGTCACTGTTTATCAGGTCGGGCAGTTGGGCACTTTTGCCGAGACCAGCCTCATGCTCAGACCCGGCCGTTACGTCGCCGTGGGCACACGTCCGGGTTATCGTGATGTCCGGGAAGAGTTTGTCGTGGGCTTCGGACGCGAGCTGGACTCAATAACCATCCGCTGTAACGAAGAGGTCGCGGCAGTCAACAGGCCCTGAAACGATGCAGGATAATCACAACAACACCGGGCAGTATGATGCACCGGACAGCATAACGCCGGTCGACTTCAGCCCGCCCCCGCCGCCTGGCCGTGGTTTCAACTGGCGTCCGCGCTGGTATCATGCTGTGGTCATTGTCGGCCTGACGCTTGCCGCCGTCGCTGCCTGGTTTGTTTTGACTGCCCGTTCTGTTTTTATTGAAGTCACGCCCATGACTGCCAGTATCGAAGTGGTCGATGGCTTTGCTGTTAGAGTCGGTCCCCGTTACCTGATGCGCCAGGGTAACTATCAGCTGCAGCTCAGCGCTGAAGGATATTACGACAACCAGGCCGAATTGAGTGTCGGTGCCGCACAGGCTCAGACCCATCCGTTTGCGCTGACACCGCTGCCCGGGCTGGTCAGCGTCAATGCTCGCGATGCCCTGGGTGAAGAATTGCCCGGCGCGCGGGTGCTGCTGGATGGTGTCGACCTGGGTACCTCGCCCTTGATTGACGCCGAAGTGCCACCTGGCACCTATGAGCTGCAGGTGCACCGCGAACGCTATCTGCCTTACCGTGAGCAGGTAGAAATAGAAGGCCGGCAGGTCGAGCAGGCCCTGAATGTGACGCTGGCACCGGCATGGGCCGATATCAGTTTTGCGTCTCAGCCTGCCGGCGCGGAGATCATCGTCAATGGCGAAGTGCTGGGCGTGACGCCAGCAAGCCTCCAGCTTTTGCAGGGCGCCTACGATGTCACCATCAAACGCAGCGGTTACAAGGCCTGGCAGGATGATCTGCTGGTGGAGGCCGGCGTTGCCCGGCAACTACCCGCTGTCGCACTGGAGGCTGCCGATGGCCTGGTGTTTATCCGCTCCACACCGGGCAACGCCAACGTCACCATCAATGGTCAGTATCGCGGCCAGACGCCACTGGAAGTGTCGTTGCCGCCCGGACAGGAGCACGAAATCAGACTGTTCCGTACCGGTTTTGATACTGCCGTGCGTCGCGTCCGTACCAGCGCCGAGGAAGAGCGCGACATGACGGTGGCACTTGACCCGATCACCAATCCGGTGACTATCGTCGCGGAGCCGGCTGATGCCCAGCTCTACGTTAACGGCGAGCTGAAAGGCAACGCCAATCAGACCGTGGAGCTGATTGCCGCCAGCCAACGCATTGAAATCCGGCGTGACGGATATGTACCCTACGCCACCAATTTTACCTCCAGGCCGGGACTTGACCAGGAAATACGCGTGCGCCTGAAGACTGAGGAGCAGGCCCGGCTGGAAGCCATTGAGCCGGTGATCACGAGTGCCGCCGGCCAGACCCTGCATCTGTTCTATCCTTACGAATTCACCATGGGCTCATCGCGGCGCGAACCGGGCCGCCGGGCCAATGAAACGCTGCGTGATGTCGCTATGGTAAAACCTTTTTACCTGTCGCTGCACCCGGTCACCAATGAACAGTTCAGGCGTTTCCGCGCCGATCACGCCTCCGGCACCCTGCAGGGGCAGTCACTGGATCGTCCCAATCAACCCGTTGTGCAGGTCGAGTGGCAGGACGCTGCGCTGTATGCCAACTGGCTGAGCGCGCAGGAGTCACTAACCCCGTTTTACATTGTTGAAGACAGCACCGTCACAGGAATAAATGCCGACGCCAACGGCTATCGTTTGCCCACCGAAGCTGAATGGGAGTGGGCGGCACGCGCCGACGGGCAGGACAGTGTCACCCGCTTCGCGTGGGGCGATGACTGGCCGCCGCCAGCCGGCAGTGGCAACTTTGCCGACGAGTCCACCAGCAATTTTCTCGGGCAGATTTTGCGTGGCTACAATGATGGCGTGCAGGGCACAGCCAACGTCGGTGAGTTTGCCGCCAACGCGCAGGGTCTGTTCGACATGGCCGGCAATGTGTCGGAGTGGGTGCATGACTATTATGGCGCTGTGAGTGGTCTGAGCTCGGTCAAAGTGACCGATCCTCTGGGCCCGGAAGACGGCACCTACCGCACCATCAAAGGCTCCAGCTGGGCACACGGCAGCATGACTGAGCTACGCGCCTCATATCGCGATTTTGGCGAGGAGGGCCGCAATGATCTGGGTTTCCGGCTCGCCCGGTATCTGGGAGAGTGATGTGAACGCAACTCTGCTTCGTTACCTGTTAATGTTCCTGCTGCTGATGCCAGCAGCGATTGTGCACGCGCAGCAGCAAACCGATGAGCCGGAGCCGGCCGAACAGCAAACCGAAAGCAGCGGCGATGAAGACACGACCGGCGAACAGGTTGACGGCAGCAGTGACAGCGATCTGCCGGATATCGACAGTCAGCCGATCGACAATTCACAAAGCGCAGGGCCGGGTCGCTTTATTCCGTCGGAACAGATCTCACAGGACTTCGGTGTCTCATTCCCGGTGGATATATGAGCCCTGCACGACGCCTTTAACCGTTTAACCTGATCAGGGAAGCATGCATGAAACAAAAATACCTGTCTGAAGTCATCTATCAGATCTTCGCGCTGATCATTGTGGTCATTGTGGTACACGCCATATACGTCGCGGTAATTCGACCGAACGCCGATATCATTCAGCAGCAGCAGACCATTCAGCAGGAAGCGGATGAAAACTATGTCCCTGACCGCTCCATGTATATTGTACTGAAGGATTTTGAACAGGAGACATGTATTATTCTGTTCTTCTGGGCACTGTCCATCATTGGCATGAAAACCGTCCGCACCATGCGTGAGCGCTCGCTGCTGGATCGGGAATTGCTGCAGGTCTCCGATGGCACCAGTATCCTGCCTGAAGACACCCGGCACTTTGCGCGCCCGGTGCAGGCGCTTCCGGAGAGGGAACGAGGCTTTCTGCTGCCGCGTGCCCTCCTGGCAGGGCTACATCGTTTTGGCACCACCCGCGACGTCCAGGATGTCTCTGCCACGGTTCGCGACATTTGTGACAACGAGTCCGAACGCCTGGAAAGCGAGCTGGCCATCGTCCGCTACATCGCCTGGGCCATCCCGTCCATCGGCTTTCTGGGTACCGTGCGTGGCATCGGTACGGCGCTGGGGCAGGCCCATCAGGCGGTCACCGGCGACATTCTGGGGGTCACCGTCAGCCTGGGTGTGGCATTCAACTCCACTTTCATCGCGCTGATCACCAGCATCGTTTTGATGTTCCTGCTGTATCAGTTGTCACTGGTACAGGATCGCCTGGTGATGGACAGCCAGACCTATTGTGATGATCACCTGATTCGCTATCTGCAGGTGCCCGGCCGCAGCACACCGCAGACCGGTGACGACGTGGCGGTGCAACCAGCATGACCAGCGCGGTTCTTGAATTGAATGATCACGCCATCAACCTGTACCAGGATGGCGAGCTGCTCAGCAGCAGCCCTGGCTTTGTGCTGAGCCTGGGCGGACAGACCCAGTTTGGCCAAAGTGCTGCTGAACAAAGCCGTTTGCACCCGATCAATACCCATAATGAATTCTGGCACCGGCTGAGCATGACGCCGTTGACACGTCCTCTGGCGCACTACCGGCACAATGCCGATATCGCCCACGCACATCTGCTGCATATCGCCGAAACCAGTGACTTTGAAGGCGAGGTAGTGATTGCCGTGCCCGGCAGCTTCCACCGCGACCAGCTTGCGATCCTCGGCGGGGTTGTCGGCAAAAGCCCGTTCCGTGCGGCTGCAATGATGGACGCCGGCGTTTTTTACGCGCTGTCGCACATGACTGGACAGTCGCGTGTGGTTTTTGCCGACCTGCAATTGCATCAGTTCAACCTGACCCTGTTGAGTCACGAGCAGGGCCGGGTCCGGCGTGAATCGGTCGCGGTAGTGCAGGGCGCTGGCTGGAGCAATGTGGCCAATGCACTGGTGCAGGTCATCAATGATGCGTTTATCCAGCAGTCGCGCTTCAACCCGCAACACAGCGCATTCTGGGAGCAGCATCTGTATAACGAGCTGACTGATTACCTGCAACAGATTCGCGCCGGCCAGAGTGATTTCCTGGTCAGTATCACCACCGACAAGGCCACCCATCAGGCACGTGTCAGCGTTGCCGAGCTGGTGGAAAGTCTGCAGCCGGTATTCCGTCGTATCACCCAGCAGCTTGATCTTCTGTTGGGTGACAGCGCGGCGCCATTGCTGCTGTCAGAGCGGGCAGCGGTAATACCTGGCCTGGAAACGATGCTCAATAGCCATCAGTCACCACTGGGTGGTGAACAGATGGCGCAGGCCTGTGTTGCGGCCAATAGCACGCTGGCAAAAACCGGTAGCGACGTCCCCTATGTCAGCTCTTGGCGCCTGGACGCGGCCAGCACCAGTGACAAGCCCGTTGCCACGCCGACCCGCGCCAAGGCCACACATATCCTGCTCGACCATGTCGCTTATCCATTGGCGGGCGCCGAGCCTGACGAGGCTGTCATCAAGTCGGCATGTGCGAGCGCTTTAATGCAGGCACGCGTGCTGGCAGCAGGCCGGACGCTGTTCGCCGGTGACACCCTCAGTGTGGGTGACGGTACGGTGCTGCCACTGATCCGGGTGCATCATGGCCGGGCGTAGACGCAAACGCGCTGTCGTCAACCCGATGGGGTTGGCGTTTCTGGATGTGATGTCCTGTGGCTTTGGCGCGGTGGTACTGATCTTTCTGATTCTTGATCACACCGCCACCGAAGCCCGTAATGAAGTGGATCCCAACCTGACTGCAGAAGCCAGGTTGCTGCAGGAGGAAGTACTGGAGGGCGAAGAACAGTTGTTTCAGGTACGCAACACGCTGGACGAAGTCAGCCTGGAAGTGGTGGAGGCCCAGGGCCTGGCCGACCGCATACAAAGCGACATTGATGACTTCATGTCACAGTTGGCCGCGCTGGAAGGCAACTCCATGGCGACCGAAGAAAGTCTGGAAGACCTGCGGGCAGATATACGGTCACTGGAAGAGGAACTGCTGCGTTTACAGACCAGCGCCGTGGAAGAGCAGGGTGATCGCAGCCGCGAATTTCTCGGTGACGGTGACCGGCAGTACCTGACCGGCATGTTTCTGGGCGGCAACCGCATACTGATTCTGCTCGATACCTCGGCCAGCATGCTGGATGATACTCTGGTCAATATCATACGTATCAGAAACATGGCCGACGAAGCCAAGCTGGAGGCGCCCAAGTGGCGACGCGCCGTGCGTATCGTGGAATGGATCAGCAGCCAGTTGCCGCTGGTCAGTCAGTATCAGATCTACGGGTTTAATGAGTCAACGAGCGCGATCATGGAGGGAACCGATGGCCGGTGGCTGGAAGTTGCCGACCGCGATGAACTGAATGAGGTGGTCAGGGCGGTCCAGTCTACAGTACCGGCTGGTGGTAACAATCTGCAGCGCGCCTTTGAGGCGATCGCTGCCATGAATCCACGGCCGGACAATGTTTACCTGATTACCGACAGCCTGCCCACGCAGGGGGCCAATAACAGCAATGCCGCCACCATCAGCCCCCGGCAGCGGCTGGAACTGTATCAGCAGGCGCTGGAGTCGATGCCGGCCAATATTCCGGTCAACACCATCCTGCTGCCCATGGAGGGCGATCCGGCGGCGGCCGCTGCATACTGGCAACTGGGGGTATTGAGTGGCGGCTCGTTTATAACACCCTCACGCGATTGGCCATGAGGCCATGAACTTAAGACTACGAACTTAAGACTATGAAAAAGCGAAAACGCGAAGAAGACGGTGCCGCCATAGCGTTTCTGGACGTCATTTCCTGTGGGTTTGGCGCCATTATCCTGTTGTTGATGATCACCGAGAACTCAGCGCCGGTGACGCTGGAAAACGCACCTCAGCAGCTTGAGCAGCCCGTGGCGGAACTGCAGCAGACTCTGTTTGAAATCCGTGGCGAAACCCAGACTCTGAACCGGGAGCTTAATGCCCGACGTGAGCAGTTGTCGGCATATCGCGAGCGCGTGGCCCGGCTGGAGCGGGAGATGTCCAATATCCGCGGGCGTTATGAAACCTCGACCGAGCTGGCCGAGGAGCGGGCAGAAGAAGAAAGCGAGCTGGCCATCGCCCGGCAGTCGCTGACGGCAGAAATGGAACGCCTGCTGGGTCAGGAGTTCACCCGCAGCAACAATGTCATTGGTGGCATCCCGGTGGACAGCGAATACATTATCTTCCTGATCGATACCTCAGGTAGTATGTTTTATAACGCATGGCCGCGTGTACTGGAAATGGTCACCGAAGTGCTGGATATCTACCCCGAGGTCAAGGGCATCCAGATCATGAACGACATGGGCGATTACATGTTCCCGAATTACCGTGGCCAGTGGATTCCCGACACCCCGGCACGCCGGCAGGCCATCATCAGCGCGCTACGTAACTGGGCACCTTTCAGTAACAGCAGCCCGGTGGAAGGTATCACCCGTGCCATCAGTACTTTCTACGAAACCGGCCAGCGGGTAAGCATCTACACCTTTGGTGATGACTTTTTGCCTGGCGGGTCGATCACCCGGGTGGTAGAAACAGTGGACAGGATCAACCAGGCCGATGCCAGGGGCAATCGCCTGATGCGTATTCACGCGGTCGGATTTCCGGTATTGTTTGATCTGGATCCGCGTTATCACGACAGTCTCTATCGTTTTGCCACGCTGATGCGCGAACTGGCAGAACGCAACGGTGGCAGTTTCGTCGGGCTTAGCGCCTATCAGTGACCAAACTGTCCGGGTACACCAACATAAAAGCAACAGTGGAGCAGGCAGTGAGAAGCGAGTTTAATCCAGGCAGAATTTCATCGTTGCGGCGCCGGACACGCGCCATATTCCTGTGGCTGGCGGGTGCGGTTGTGCTCAGTGCCTGCGGTGCCAGCACCGTGACTGTCGAGGGCAGCTACCCCAGCCCCAATATCCAGCCCCTGCCGATAACGCTGGGGGTGTATTACAGCGATGCGTTACGCAATCACGTGTATATTGAACGCACGGACGCCGGCAAGGACGAATACCTGGTCAACAGTGGCGGTTCCCATATCGAACTGTTCAATACGGTGTTGCCGGCGATGTTCCGGCAGGTGATTGTCCTGAATGATCCGGCACTGGCGAATGAACGTGGCGTTGACGCGGTCTTTATTCCCAATATCGACGAATTCCAGCTCGGCATGCCGCAAAAGACCCGCCTTGACGCCTATGAGGTGTGGGTCAAATACAATATGCGGTTGACTGCGCCTGACGGTGGTTATATCGCTGACTGGGTGATGACCGCCTACGGCAAGACCGGCCAGGAAACCTTTGGCAGTGCTGAAGGCGGCATCAATGATGCGGCGGTGGCAGCAATGCGCGATCTGGCGTCGAATTTCTCCATCAGTTTTACCAGCGTCCCTGACGTCAGGGACTGGTTGCAACCCCGCTTGCAGTAGCAGGCAAGCGGTAGCAAGAGGCAGCAGGAGTCAGCATGATAACAACTCAAAAATCCATGGCAGGGCTGTTGCGGGCAGGGATGTATCTGCTAGTGGCTTTGACCGCCGGCCTGAGCCTCAACGCCTGTACGACCACCACGATTGATGAATTTCGGCAGGGCGATACCGGTATCAATACGGGCGAGTCAATTGTGATTCTGGGCCGGCGTCAGGGCGCCGCCTACGAAACCGGTGCCGATTTTGTGGAATGCGTGGGCAATCGCATGGGTCGCGGCAACGGTGCAATAACCGTGGTGCCGGAGCAGATCTTTGTCGATGCCCTGTTTCCGTGGTTTGAGCCACGCACGGCGCCCATGCGCAGCGAGGACTTGCAGCAGTTGATGGCGCAACCGCTGGTCACTGACAAAATGACCGAGTTTGGCGTGCGCTACATAGTCTGGCTGGATGGGCAGACCGAAACCACCAACCGCATGGGCTCGATTTCATGCGCGGTTGGGCCTGGCGGCGGCGGTTGCTTCGGCTTTGGTTCCTGGGAAGATGATTCAAGTTTCGAGGCCCGAATCTGGGACGTATCCTCGCACACGGCGGTCGGTACCATCAGCGCCGATGCCAGCGGCCAGTCCTACGTGCCGGCAGTGTTTGTGCCCATCCCCCTGATCGCCCGGGTGGAAGCCAATGCCTGCAGCAGCCTCGCCGATCAGCTAAAGCAGTTCGTCCAGGGCGGCTAGTCTGCCGGTATCGACCAGTTGAGTTCATTGGCAAATAAACGGGGGGCGGTGACATGAGATTGCGCGGATTAATACAGTCACTAATGGTGACGCTGGCTCTGGCAACGGGGCTGCAATCCTGCGCAGTCAACCCGGCTACCGGCCAACCCAATCTGGTACTGATGAGTGAATCCCGTGAACTGGAAATCGGCCACGAAGAGCACCAAAAAGTGCTCGCCAGCATGCGGGTGGTTGAAGACCAGCGCATTAATGATTATGTCAATGAGGTGGGCCAACGGGTCGCCGCCGGCAGCCACCGCAGTGACCTGGAATATACGTTTACCGTCATCGACAGTCCGGAAATCAATGCGTTTGCGCTGCCCGGTGGTTTTGTCTACATCAACCGCGGTCTGTTGCTGTACCTGAAGTCGGAAGATGAACTGGCCGCCGTGCTGGCCCACGAGGTCGGTCACATCACCGCCCGCCACGCCATCCAGCAGCAGGCTCGCGGGCGACTGGGCAACGCAGCAGCCACGGTAGGCGGTGTCGTCGCCGCAGTGGCAACCGGCAGCGGTTACATAGGTTCGGAGCTGGCCCAGATCGGTTCCATCTGGGCCGCCGCCGGTGTCAGTGGTTTTGGCAGGGAAAATGAGCTGGAGGCCGACAGTCTGGGCGCCGAGTATCTGTACAATGCCGGGTATAATCCGCGCGCCATGATTGATGTGCTGTCGGTGTTAAAAAACCAGGAAGACTTTAACGTGCGAGTGGCCCAGCGCCAACCGACCTACCACGGCCTGTTCACCACCCACCCGCGTAACGATGTGCGACTGCAGCAGGCGGTGGCACAGGCCGGCAATTTGTCTGAGGACCAGATTCGTGAGTCCGACCACGCCGTGTTCCGCAGTCATATTGATGGCCTGCTGTTCGGCGAGAACACCAGTGTTGCCAGTGACCGCAATCGCTACTACCAGGATTTGATGAGCTACACCATGGTGTTCCCGGACAATTGGCAGATCAGTGAGACCACTACCACTGTGCGTGCCACCAGCCCGGGGGGTGGTGCCAGTATTGGTGTTGAAGCCCAACGTCTGCGCGAGAACAAGGAGCCCAGGCTGTATATTCGGGAGAACCTCGGAATCACCGATCTGCAACAGTCCGAAACGCTGTCGCAATACCGTCTTCTTGGCCACACCGGTATCCAGACCAATGCCGACGGTGCTCAGGAGCGGATTGCGGTTTTCTATTTAGGGCCACGTGTCTTTGTTATCAGGGCAACCATTGACGACGCCGAAAAAAGTGAAGAGCTGGAGGATCTGCTGTTCGCCTCCATTCGCACATTCCGTCCCATACAGACCAATGAACGTTCAGCTTCCAACGGTCTGCGCGTGCGCTATGTCCAGGTCACACAGGGCTTCGACTGGGCCGCGTTGGCCGCCCGCAGCCCGGTGCGTCAGTATCCTGAGGAAACCCTGCGTCTGCTAAATGGTTATTATCCGATAGGTACACCTCAGCCCGGGGAATGGATCAAGATACTGCAGTAGGCAGTGCTTCAATCAAAACGAATCTCCACAGGTAAACTATGAATAATAAAAAAAGTTTCAAACATCTGGCCGTCGCGATCACCATGGCGGTATCCGTTGTGACCCTGGTCAGTCTGAGCACCGCGCAGGACAGCGCACCGGCCGGTGTCATCGAAACGCGCAGTCACGTATTCACGCCGGTGGCCGACGGGGTCTATCACGTTACCGGCACCGGTGCTGTCAATGTAACGAGCCATGCCATGCTGATTGAGGGTGAACACGATCTGCTGGTGGTCGACTCACACGTATCACCCAACGCCGGTATGGCCCTGATTGATGCCATTAAATCAGTCAGTAACAAACCGGTGCGTTACCTGGTCAACACCCATTACCATTTTGATCACGCTCACGGCAACCAGGTGTTTCCACAGGACGTGGAAATCATCGGTCATCGTTATACCCGCGACAAACTCAGCGGCGCGCTGGGCAACGTGCTGGAAGAATCCACCTTTATCAGTTTCACTGAAGGCGTACCGGCTCAGATCGAACAGATGCAAAGGCAACTGGCGACGACCGAAAACACCGAAGAGCGCGCAGAATTGCAGGGCCGTATTGCCGTGCAGCAGGCACATCTCAACTCGCTGGCTGGCATCGAGCCTACGCCGCCCAACATCACCATCGAAGAATCCATGAGTATTTTCCAGAGTGTGCGCGGCGGTGGCCGTGAGATTCAGATTGTGCATCTGGGACGCGGCCATACCGGCGGCGATGTGGTAGTTTTTTTGCCCGCAGAGAAGATCATCTATACCGGTGATTTGATGGTGCCATTTCTCCCTTATATGGGGGATGCTCACGTTGACGAATGGCCGGACACGCTGGAAGCATTAAAGTCTTTTGATTTTGACACGCTGTTGCCTGGTCACGGACCGATTGTCGAAGGCAAAGAACGCATTGACATGTTACAGGCCTACCTGCGTGATTTGTGGAGCAACACCCAGGCGCTCAAACAGCGCGGTCGCAGCGTCGAGCAGGCCGCCCGGGAGATCGACATGACTGCGCACAGTAGCCACTATCCCCAGATCCGCGGGCCAGGTGCTGATGTGCGTGCGATACGGCGGATCTATCAATTGTTGGACGAGGCTTGATGGGGTGAGCCGGCGCGGAAAGCGCAAAGAGAACCGGACGCTAACAGTGGCGCACTTTCGGTAGTGCTGCTGATAGTACGATTGTGTGTCGTTACGCACAGACTTCGCTGTCTGAGAACGTCCATGATCGTTGCCATGTCTCCTATACGCAAGACCCACTGGCTCAGCTCATCCCGACCCCATGACGGAAGCGATGGGCACCTGCCAAAATGCCCCCGTTGCGGCGGTGCTGTGTACCGGATCCGGCGCAATACCCTTGATCGGGTGTTAAGCCGTATAGCGCCGGTACAGCGCTTCAAGTGCCGCGCCACCGACGCGGACCTCCACTGTACATGGGAGGGCGTGATTCAGATAGAGGATGACTACCCCAACAGGGCTGACGGGCGTAGATCGGGCCAGGGAAACACGCCAGATAGTCAGGCTCATATGTCTATTACAAACGTCCCTGGCATATTTAAAAATACGGTGGTGCCGGGGCACATTTCCTTTCAGGACATGGCACGAATTACGCTGGATTCAATCAGCGACGCGGTGCTGGTGGTCAATTCGGATGGTCAGGTAATCTATCTTAACAAAATGGCCGAGAGCATGACCGGGTGGACGAGGAAGCATGCGCTTGGTAAGCCAGTCGAGGATGTTTTTCCGATAGTGGATCGCAAGAGTCGTCGGCGCAGAATACCACCCTCGCAACGTGCGATCGACGAGGACAAGACGGTGGAGCTGAAGCTGGGGAGTGTGCTCATTCGGCGCGATGGAAGTGGTGTCGCTATCGAAGACTCCGCAACGCCCGTTCACAACTGTGACGGGCGAGTCACCGGCGCAGTCATTGTCTTCCATGATGCCGGGCAGTCGCAGGCCGAAATAGAGAAGATGAGCTATCTGGCGCAACACGATGCCCTGACCGGCCTGCCGAATCGGACTCTATTGGCGGAACGGCTCACACAGGCCCTCGGCATGGCCAAACGTAATCGCAAAATGCTGGCATTGCTGTTTGTCGACCTGGATCACTTCAAGCCGGTCAATGACACGCTGGGTCATGCGATCGGTGATCTGCTGTTGCGGGACGTGGCAGACAATATCCTGGCCTGTGTGCGCGAGACTGACACAGTGAGCCGGCATGGCGGTGATGAGTTTCTGGTTCTGTTGCCGGAAATAGAGGACCTTGATGCCCCGGGTGTGGTTATTGACAAACTGCTTGCCAGATTCCAACAACCCCGCACCATCGGCAAACACAAGCTGAGCGTGAGTCTGAGCATCGGCGTCAGTGTCTACCCGAACGACGGACTTGACGCCGATGCCCTGCTGCAGAAGGCAGACGCCGCCATGTATGAAAACAAGGATCGCAACCGGAAATCTCGTGGCGCCGTCGGCTAGCCAGGCCAGAAATAGCCAGGCCAGGAATTGCCCGTCCAGTGCAACCCTTCGCTTAAATCAGACAATCAGCTGTTTCAGCAGGATTTCATGGTCTGATGGGGACATGAACAGGCTGTAAAGGTTGCGGTAGCCGTGAGTGCTCGTGCCCGCGAACCGGTCAATCTGCTCTCTGGCGTGGTCCAGGCACAGGTGTATGAGCATGGCCGGCGCCCCGACCCGCATGCAGACGCGTTCGGGTCCGACAATCCGGAAGCCGAGACTTCGCCGATAGAAGGCCGCGTGACGTGGATGCACTTCAGCAACCAGATCCGTTCGATCGTGCACCGCGCAGGCCAGCGCAAAGGTGACTTGAAACAGTGTCGCTAACACCTCACGACAGCTCAGCTCCGGATGCAGCGCCAGTTGCGTGACCTCGCACAGGCGTTTGCCCTCCAGGCGCATTGCATCAATCTCCAGGCGATAAAGCGAATCGGCCAGCAGACCGGGCCCGGGATCCACGCCGAGCGTGAGCGTCCCGACCAGATCCTGTCCCCGAAATGCTGCCAGTACGATCCGCTTGGCGCGATGCTGTCCCGGGTGCAAGGTCGACGCCTTGGTCTCCACGGTTCCCAGGCCACGCGAACCGTACATGCTTCGAATCAGTTTCCTGGTGCGCGCATGCAGGGGACTCTGTTCGTAGGCGAGGCGCACGGCGTAGTCGTTGCGGGCGAGAGTAAAATCAGAGTTCAGTAGCTGGCGATCGGGGAGGACGGCTCCGGCAAGCGGCTCCTCAGGTGTGATCACTGCAGGATATGGAATCAGGCTCAAAAAACGTCCTCCCGGATCAAACTGCCAGGCAACTCCGTGCCTGATGACGCTGGTGGCTCTTAATATGCCGCGGGCGCTTTACACGCTGCGGGCTCTTGATACGCCGCGGACTTTTGATACGTCGCGGACTCTTAATGCGCCGCGGGCGCTTGGCGCATGTCATCTATGACCACCGCGACAGCGTTCAGTTCCTTGGATGAGGCACGCGGATTCTGAGCTACAGGTATTCCGAAAGAAAATAATATAACAAACGTATCTTTTCTTGGGCTATGATCTATAAAAAAGGCATGGGCGATGAGATTGAATTCGCTCAACAAGCGGGAGGAAACAGGACACGTGGAAATATCGACCCTGGTATGGGCGCTGATCCTGATAGGCGTGGGGACGAGCGCTCTGTTCGTCTTTGTATCAGCAGCCCGCCTTTTTGTCTCTCCGGACACACCTCTGCCGACAGACGATAACCGCACGCCGTCCGAGGCTGAGGCTGACATCGGTATCCTGGAAACCGCCGGGCGCGCGGGCGCCCGCCGCCGGCAAGGAAAGGTTGAGTTTCCGCTGCAACTGGGCGACGAGCTTATTGAACACGAGCGTCGGCGTCTATCAGGTCGCCGACGGGGCTGAAAACCTCAGGTGTTATTTGGCACCTTTACCAAACGTCACCACTTCAACAGTGCGCAACAGCACAAGGCAATCAAGATAGATGCTCTGGTTCTTGACGTAGTACAAGTCAAATTCGAGCTTGTGTCTGGCGTCAGCCACCGACGATCCGTAGGGATAGTTCAACTGTGCCCAGCCGGTAATGCCTGGCTTCACACAATGGCGCTTTTCAAAGTAAGGTATCTGGGCCGCCAACTCTGACACGAACTCTGGGCGCTCCGGACGCGGTCCCACAAAGGCCATATCCCCGGCCAGGACGTTAAGAATCTGGGGTAATTCATCAATACGCAATTTGCGGATTACCTGCCCGACGCGCGTAATTCGGGAATCGTTCTTGGTTGCCCAGCGAGCCTTGCCGTCCGCTTCAGCATCAATACTCATGCTGCGGAATTTTTTGACGTCGAACACTCTGCCATTCAGTCCGACGCGCTTCTGCCGGAAAATCACCGGCGCATCAAACCCGTCTTCCAGTTTAATAGCCAAAACCGCAAGCAGCATGACCGGCCAGGCGAACAGCTGTCTCTTATACACATCTGACGCTGCCGACGATCTACTCTGTGTAGATC
>CAJXPR010000063.1 GCA_913058135.1 uncultured Gammaproteobacteria bacterium | reverse complement strand
CGAGATTTCTGCCTGTCTCGTGGGCTCGGAGATGTGTATAAGAGACAGGCAGGAGGCCATCCCAATGCTGGCCCGGTTTATCGAGCTGCAGCAGGAAGCCAGCACCCCGCTGACCGCGTCCCTGAAAACCATTGGCGAGCTCCTGCGCCGCTCAGAACGCTACGACGAAGCCATCGAATACGATGTGCGCGCGATCCGGGCTGACCCGCGCGATGACTCACAGGTGCATCTGATGGGCAACCTGTACGACAATGCCGGACATGTCGACAAGGCGATCCGCATTTATCAGACCGCCGCTGAAGTGATGCCCGGCAACGCATTCATGAATCGGACACTGGGCCGGCTTTACGAACGTGAAGGTCGTCTGGAAGATGCGCTGGCAGAATATCGCAAGGCTGCAGAAACCGACCTGGGTTCTCAATTTTACCGGGAGCTGGTGCAGAACCTGGAAACCCGCATCGGTCAGCAGGCCCAAGGCTGATCAGTCTGCCGACATGAGTGCCATAAGCCGGCGCTGGCGGACATCGGGTGACAAAGTTGCCAGGTCGGAAACGGCCTGGTAAAAGACCTCGAAGTCTTCGCCAGATTGCCTGAACAGGGCGTCAAAGGCTGGCACCCAGGTGTAATATGAGCCAACTGTGGACAACTGAGCGTTGTTAAGCGGGCCCTGGAACCAGCCATAGTACCGATCGGCGCCCGCACCCAACGATGCTTGCCAGGATGCCCGCATATGCGCCTGCAGCTGACGCTTTTGTTCACGCATGGCATCGGCGCTCATGTCCCTGGCATACAGGGCCGCGAACTGCTCACGATAGTCCAGTACAAAATCAATGAACCGCTGTTGCTCCAGCAAATCCTCAATGGATTGCAGATAGAGCTCCTCCTGATCCTGCTGGTCGAGCCAGTGTCGCAAGCCTTCCAGACTGACAAAACTGGCAAAACTTTCGTTGAAGGACGTGTCATCAGCAACGTAGATGCGCTGATGCGCCAGCTCATGAAAAATCAGCGCTGCCAATTGATGATCGGGGCGCTGGATAACCGTGCTCGGCACCGGGTCGTTAAACCAGCCCAGCGTGGAATAGGCATCAACGCCGCCGACAAAGACATCAAAACCCTGAGCCTGCAGATCTGCGGCGTAGCGTCGGGCTGCGGCTTCGGAAAAATAGCCGCGATAGTCAACACAACCGGCGACCGGAAAACACCATGATACCGGCTGCGTGGAAAATGTCGGCGCCGCGAACACATTCCACACCAGGTGTCGGCGTTGCAACTCGACGTAGCTGTCATAACTGCCCTCAGCGGACAAGCCCAACTGCTCGCCGGCATAGTCCGTCGCCTGCTGGATAACCAGCAGCTTGTGGCGCAGCGCAGGCTCCAGCGCCGGATCTGCCAACAGGCGTTCAATGGGTTGCCTTCGCCACAGCAAGGCTGCCTGCCCACTTACCGCCTGGGTGTAATAGGCAATACTGTCACAGCCGCTTACCGCACCCAGCACCATCAGCGCGATCAACACAATTCGCAACTTGCCAGACATCCGGTCGCTCAATCCCGCTCGTTCAGTTCAATTTCGAAAATATGCGCCCACAGCTTGCCAGTCACCAGCAGTCGCCTGCGCTCTTCATCCCAGGCGATGCCATTAAGCACAGCGTCGCTGTCGCGGGCAGAGGTCTGCTCCCGAAGCCCATTAAGATCAACTACAGACCGAATCTCCCCGGTGGCAGGATCAATACGTACTATCTCATTGCTGGTCCAGACATTGGCCCAGACTTCGCCGTCAATGTACTCCAGTTCATTGAGATAGCGCACTGGCCGCCCCTGGATGGTGACTGTCACGCTGCGCATCTGCTGAAAATCGTCGGGATCATAAAAAAACAGCCGGTCACTGCCGTCGCTGACAATCAGATGCTCACCGTCCCAGGTCAGGCCCCAGCCTTCGGTGGGCAGGTAATGAGAGCCAACGCTGTCAAACGTTTCCAGGTCATGCTCAAACACCATATTCTCCCGCCAGGTAAGCTGGAAAATGCGGTCTCCGGCCACGGCAATGCCCTCGCCGAAATACCGGCTGCCCAGCTCCTTGCGTTTGAGCACTTCGCCGTCGTCCAGGCGCAGCTGCATCAATGCCGATTCGCCATAGCGTCCGGTGCCTTCATACAAATACCCGTCATGAACCAGCAGACCCTGAGTAAAAAAGCGGGTATTGTGCGGATAACTATTGATCACCGTATAGTCGTAAATAGTGACTTCACCACGCGCACCGCAGCTGGCCAGAAACAGCACCAGTACGAGCAGCAGTCTTGGTGTGGACAGATGTATTTGTGAGTGCATCATGTTATTTTCCGCTCTAATGACCTGTTCTGCTGAGGATAACCGTTTATGACCGACGACTGCCTGTTTTGCCGCACTGCGGCCGGAGATATTCCATCACAAAAGGTGTATAGCGATGATCATGTCTATGCATTCCATGATATTAACCCGGCTGCGCCTGCACATATACTGGTAATTCCGCGCAAACACCTGAGCAGCATCTGTGATGCTGGAGAAGACGATGAAGCGCTGATGGGCAAGCTACTGCTGGCAGGACAGCAGATTGCCCGGCAACAGGGACTGGCTGATGACGGCTTCCGGCTGGTGGTCAATACCGGGGACCGGGGCGGCCAGACCGTTTATCACGTCCATCTGCACATACTGGGCGGCCGTCAAATGACCTGGCCTCCCGGCTGAGCGCCCGCCCCGACCGGCTACAGCCAGGCCTTGATGTCCAGCAGGCCCTGTGCGGTGGCCGGGAAGATGCCTTTCTCGGTGATCAACCCTGACACCAGGCGGGCGGGGGTAACATCAAAGCCAAAATTGCTGATATGAGTGCCCGGTGGTGCGATGGCGACTCTGTGCAAGGCACCGGCGCCATCAATGCCCGGGACATGACTGACTTCGTCGGTGGCACGTTCCTCAATAGGGATATCACGCAGCCCATCTTCAATAGCAAAATCGATGGTGGACGTCGGTAGCGCCACATAAAACGGAACCTGGTTGTCGTACGCGGCCAGGGCTTTCAGATAGGTCCCTATCTTGTTGCAGACATCACCATGGGCCGTTGTCCGATCACTGCCCACCAGACACACATCCACCTGACCATGCTGCATCAAATGGCCTCCTGCGTTATCAACAATCAGCGTATGCGGCACACCGCTTTGCGCCAGCTCCCACGCCGTCAGCGAGGCGCCCTGGTTCCGGGGCCGTGTCTCATCTACCCACACGTGCACGGGTAAGCCGGCCTGATGCGCCTTGTAGATGGGTGCCAGGGCGGTACCCCAGGCGCCGGTGGCCAGCCAGCCCGCATTGCAGTGGGTCAGCACGTTCAAGCGGTTCTCTCCACCCCGAGCCTGCTTGGCATCGAGCAGGTCGCGCAGCAAGGCCAGGCCAAAATCACCGATTTCGCTGCATGCCGCCGCATCTTCCGCCAGCATGGTCCTGGCCATTTCCAGTGCAGCTTCAGCGCGTTGTGCTGGGGGTACCGATACCAGGCCCTCTGCCAGTCGGGACAGTGCCCAGTGCAGATTCACCGCCGTCGGCCGAGTTTTCGCCAGCATCTCGCAGGCTGAATCCAGGGTGTCGGGATCCTGCTTCAGTGCCAGATGCACACCAAACGCCGCCGTAATGCCGATCAGTGGCGCACCCCGCACCTGCATATGAACGATCGCGTCACAAGCCTGCTCCAGCATCTCGATAACCACGATCTGACGCTGGTGCGGCAGGCGGGTCTGATCAATAATCTTCAGTTGCCGGGTGGCATCGTCGTACCACAGGGTACGCATATCGTCACGGACACTACTCACGCGTTCAGGCTCCTTTGACGTCTGGATTGGAAAGTTTGCTCAGGGGAGGATCATTTTACCTGCCCACAAACGAAAAACGCACCTGTGAAGGTGCGTTTTCTGTTACCGGCGCCGTCTGGTTCAGTACAGCCTGGCTCAGCGCCGTCTGATCCGACCGCTCACGGTCGACCGGTCAGGGCTCGACAATCGAGATATTCATGATGCCTGCCTGCCGGGCCGCATCCATCACCATCACCATGGTATTCACGTTGGAAGACTCGTGAGGACGGATGATGACCGTGGCCGATGGGTTCTCGGCTTTCAGACGGTCGATGTTGGCGCGGATCTGGCTTTCGAGGACCGCACGCGGCTCGCCATTGAAACGAATCTCGTTATTCTGGCTCAGCTCGACGAGAATGTTCTTGTTCTCGTCATCCGTCTCCGGAGGCGTGTCATTGTTCTCGTTGCTGGCCGCATCAATCGCCTGCTCGGACAGGAATGTTGCCGTTACCACGAAGAAAATCAACAGAATGAACACCACATCAAGCATGGGTGTCAGGTCTATATTGCCTTCGTCTTTTTTTCTGCTGCCAGCCAGTTTTTTCATAAATAAATACCACAGAAATCTTAAATATTTGTTTTAATTGGCTTTCAGTCACTCACACTATGGTGACCACCGATAGCCATACGACCTGTTCCCGCCCGAATTCCGGCGGTGATTGGCCCAAGTATACCCGATATTGACCTGACCACAACAGGTCAAACAACAGATAGACACCGGGCCAAACCTGTCGCAGGCTACCGACCTACTTAAGGGATTTAACGGTAAAGCCAACTACTTCAGCCAGTTGCTTGGCGGTCTTGCCCTCGCGTGAATGCACACGCAAGCCACTGAGGGTGTTCATCAGTACGTCTGCCGCCAGATCGGGCGTGACGTCCTTGGCCAGGCTGCCAGCCTTGTCGGCGTCCTTCAGACGCTTCAGCAGCGCTTTGCGGATAACGCCATAATAGGATTTGACAAGCTTCTGGATATCCTTGTCGTAGTTGATACTTTCGCAGAAAGAGTTCACCAGCAGGCATCCCATGCTGCGACGCTTGTTACTGGCGCTGAGCACGGCCACATCGAAGTACTTCTCGATGGCTGCCCAAGGTGCCAGTTCTTCGTCATTCAGGGAAGCAGCCAGCTCCTTGTCGACAAGCTTGCTGTAGTGCTCCAGGCAGGACTTGAAGAAGGTATCTTTATCACCGAATGAGTTATACAACGTCCCACGATTTATGCCGGTTACATCAAGCAATTTTTGCACAGAGCTGGCTTCAAAGCCTTCGCGCCAGAACTGCTCCATTGCATTGGTCAACACATCTTCGTAAACAAACTCAACTGGTCTTGCCATAATAAATCACACACTCTGGGGTTAAAAAACGGATTATTGGAACGATCCAATACTGCTACTCGATTTTTGTTCCGGCGATTCTAGTCTATCAACACGGGTTTTTACATCTAATGATACAAAATGCCACAATTGCGCACGATTGCGGCAAATGTAGATGCAAAAAACCGGTCAATGGTATTCCGGAACATCCGTACCGTTTCCGGTCAGAGGCCGTTGCGCAGCAGGCCAATCAGAGCAAATACCAGCCCCAGCAAGCCTCCGACAACACCCCCCCAGACCACCAGCCAGCCCAGATGCTGCCTGATCATTTTCTGCACGATGGTTTTCACCTGTTGCGGCGTCAATTCCTGCAACCGCCGATCGACCAGTGACTCTATTCTGGTCAGCACCGCCTCACTGTGTGTCGCCGCACTGATCTTCTCGCTCAGTGCGCTGGCAAACACCGGAGAAGCCACAAACGTCTTGAGGTAGTCCCGCATACGCTGCGTAAATGGCTGGCGCAGACCTTCCAGGGCCTTGGGGCCCCCAATCATGCCGACCATGCCGCCCATGGACGACTGCATGATTGACTCGGACAAGGAATCGAAGGCCCTGTCCAGGTCGAGTTCATCAATCATCTCTGGCATCAACCGTTCCATGCCGCTGCCCATGACCGTCTCCGCATCGAAGAACCGGTCCAGGTTGTCGGCGCTGAAGAATTGCTCCATGACCAGTTCCTTGATGCCGATCTTGAACTCTTCAAAGTGCAGTGCAATGACACCCGACCCATAGAAGCCTGGAATCCTTTCAAACAGCATGTGAACCGCCAGCGAATTGGTCAACGCGCCCGACAGTGCAAACAGCCCCGTGCTCAGCACCACATTGCCATACGGCGCCGGCAGAATACTGCCCAGTACTGTCAGTACCAGGGCACACAGATTGGTGATCAGACCTTTATCCAAAGTGTAACTCCTTCTACAGACGCCGGTGTGAGAACACAGGCATTTTGCGGCGCAGTTCATGCAGTGCAGGCAGATCAATATCGGCCACCACGATTCCCTCGCCGCTGTTCAAGACATCAAGCACACGCCCCCACGGATCAACGATCATGCTGTGACCCCAGGTTTCGCGCCGCTCATTGTGCACGCCACCCTGCCCGGCGCCAATGACATAACACTGGTTTTCGATGGCACGCGCACGCAGCAACACTTCCCAGTGCGCCTCCCCGGTCACCCGGGTAAACGCTGCCGGCACCGTGATCAGCTCCACGCGTTCAGTAAAAAGCCGCCGATACAGTTCCGGGAACCTGATATCGTAACAAATTGACAACCCCAGGCGACCGACAGCAGTATCGACTGCGACCACCTCATCACCGGCCTCAAAGCTGTCTGATTCGGCGTAACGGGCCTGCCTGTCGCTGACTTCAACGTCGAACAGATGCATTTTGTCGTAGCGGGCAATGATGGCTCCCTGGCGGTCAAACACCAACGATGCCGGCCGCACCCGACCATCGGTCAACAACTGCGCAGATTCACCGGCACATTGCGGACGCGTCAACAATGGAATGGTGCCGGCCACCAGGTCGATACCGTGCCGCTGTGCCTGCGCCGACAGAAACCCTTGCAGCAGGCCGTTAAAATTGCCTTCGTGCTCGGCAAACTGTGCTTGTGGGCCGCCATCCAACACGGCAAAATTCTCCGGCAGCACTACCAGCATTGCTCCCGCTCCGGCAGCCTCGGCGATCAGCCGGCCGGCGGCCTCGATATTGGCGTGAATATCGGCAGTACTGACCATTTGCACAGCCGCTACGCGGGATTTATTCGTCGACATTCAACTGCCTCCTCCTGCACCTGTGAATACCTGATTTAGACGTGGCTCCAGACCTTCCCAGGGGCCATCCAGGGTGTAATGCGCGCTGG
This sequence comes from uncultured Gammaproteobacteria bacterium, assembly GCA_913058135.1. Lineage (GTDB taxonomy): Bacteria > Pseudomonadota > Gammaproteobacteria > Pseudomonadales > Pseudohongiellaceae > Pseudohongiella. Next base: position 15,453 of record CAJXPR010000063.1, on the reverse strand, counting down.
TCAGGTTGTCCACCTGATCGCCGAAAATCTGGTCAAACAGAAAAACGCCCACTGCAACCTGCCAGTTGATCAGGTTATTGAGCGCAGCAAGGCCGCTGAGCCACGGAATATTGTCGCTGACCGGCAAGGTGATATACAGATCTCCATCGATGGTTTCGGCTGCCAGGTCCACCTCCCCGGCGATCTGGAACAGGCTGGACGGACCAATGATCTGCAGCCTGTCCTCGATGGACAGTAGACCGTCCTCCAGCACGACCTTACCACGTATCTCGTCATAGGCCAGTCCGGAACCGGTAATGTCATCACTGAAACGTAAGCGCCGCAAAACTGCATCAAAATTGATGATACTGATCAGACGCAAGGCGCTGTTGGCGACACCGGCACGCTGCTGGAAGCGACCGTTATTGACCTCAAGGTCAATCTCGCCGTTGAGGCCCAATGCTGAAAAGTAGGCGGGGCTACCTCGCCAGTGCAGACGCGAATCAAAGCGTGCTGACTGACTCTGGATGCTGGGCGCGTACCCGTAGGCACTGAGCACCGAGGCAAGGTCGCTGGTGGCGACAATCCCGGTCAGTTCGCTGCTGTGGGTATCCCCGTCGTAGCGCCAGCGGAAGGTGGCCGGCTCCTCATCGCTACCAATCAACAGACCGCGGGCATTGACAATCAGGTCGCTGAATTCGGCACCGCCGGCATCGGTCTGCATCAGAAACTGCCATTGCCCGAAAGGTGAACCAGCCAGAGTCAGCTCATCAATCGCCAGCCTGGTATCAGGAAAGTCCCGTGGGTCTATATCTTCCAGTGGGTCGCTGCGCGGCAGGATATATTCCACCGTCGGTAACTCCTGCAGATCCAGCTCCACTTCTGTATTGGCCGGATCATTACCGTCCTGTTCGCGCGCGGCCAGCTCGGTCTCGGTGGTGCCATCAACGGCGCGGCTGAGATGCAGGTAATCGAGATTGACGTACCAGGGTGCGCTGGCGCTATCGGGCAAACGGATGATGCCGGCGACTGCCTCACTGTTCACTGTCAGCGTCCACACATCATCCTGCGGAGCCAGCTGCACACTGACCTGTTCGAACACTTCGTCGTAAACAGTCAGCTGCTCTATCATCAGCTCGGCAGACCCGGTCACGCCCGGATCGAAGCCGCCGGTCAGCGCGCCACCGCTGTCGCCCGTCAGGGCAAGCCGTCCCAGCGTCTCTGACCAGCGCTGAAAATCCAGTTCTGCTATTGTGCCGAGCACCGACACACCGGGCGCAGATTCGTTAAGACGGCGCACACGCAGTCCATCGGCCGTTCCACCAAAATACACCAGGCCGTTGTAGATGCTGTCGTTCCTCAAAGTCAGATTCATCTGCATGACATCCTGCAGCGATATGCTCAGCGCGGGCGACAGCGGAATAAAATCAAGCGTCATGGAGAAGGCCCTGGTATCGTCGGCAGCCTTGTTAAACGGGGCCGGTAAATCGAAGCCAATGCCCTGCAGTTCACTGCTGATCTGCAGGCGCGGATGAAGCAGGCCGTTGCTGATCTCAGTGTCCCCGTAAACCGGCAATTGCACCTCGGCGCGATACGCCGATGACCCATGCGCCTCCCCCAGTACAGACGAGACCAGTGCTGGCATGCCGGGCCAGCCGGCCAATGCTTCTACACCAATGTCGCCGGCAACGCTGACACGGGCGCCGACGGGGGCGCCCTCCGAACCATCGGCGCGTATCTGCACATCAACAGCATTGTCAAACAGCGTCGCCGTCATGTCCTGACTTTGCAGTCCGTCAGCGGAACTGTAGACCAGGCGCCCACTCAGGTCGCTGACATCCAGGTCAAACTCGGGCATGGAGATGCGGTTACCATCGAACGCAAATGCCAGGTCGACCTGTGGCCGGGCATTGTCCACGTAAAGCGGAATATTAAGGGCCAGGCTGAAATCGGTATCGCCTTCTGCCTGCCAGGTTGACAGGTACTGGCCAATGCCCTGGGTCACCGGCGTTGCCTGCAGATAACGCAGACCCTGCTGGGCACTGCCACGGCCATTGCCGGTAACAGTCAGCCAACTGCCACCTTCGGGAATGGCGCGCACGGATGCAACACTGGAGTTGAAATTGATGCCCAGCGAACTGCCCGCCGAGGCCGTGATATCGACTGCGCCGTTGTCGATAATGACGACACCATCGAGTTCCTCAATAGCCGGCCACTGAGTATCGAATTTTAGTGTGCCATCAGCCACTTTGTAAAACATCTGCAGGGTGCGATCAACGGGCCGGGCACCCCGTTGCACCTGCCCGCGAAAAATCAGTCCGCTGCCGCCGGCCTGCCCGCCGACAACCGCGTCATTCACCCAGCGCAGGATACCCTGCGCTGACTGGGGCGCACTGGGTGCGGTCGGCAGATACAGTGACTTGCGAGACGCATCAGCCGTCAGCGCACCAACCATAAGTTCCAGATTGATTGCGCGGTCGGCGCCGTTCTGTATCTCAGTGGCGAACTGTGCACGCGCCTGCAGGTCGGCCGACTCTACCACGATGACACCGCTGGCCAGGCGGATATTCAGATCGGAGGTCCAGTCTGCACGAAAACCCATGCGGCCATTTAGTCGGTGATAGGCCCACTGGTCGTTAAACAGGTTGGGCAGGTGCACCATGACGTCGTCGCTGTCCACTTCAACAAAACCATGGGCCAGACGCTGCTCCGCGTCCAGCGCCAGCTCGGCATAACCATCAATACCCCAGAACGCAGGCGCTCCGCGGTGTGCGCTGATCGCGACTGCCCGCAGATTGGTTTTCACAGCGGCTGTGCTGACTGAGTCACCGGCCAGTCCGGCACTGAACACGAGATTGTGCACCTGGCCGCGCGCATTGAACAATTCAACTTCATTGCGCAAAGCAGATTCCGGCGCCAATGCCACCATCAACCGGGAAGCCAGCCCCAGATCCACAGCATCAAACTGTGCCGAGACCTGTTCACCCACGGTATAGTCCATGCTCATGCCGCCGGCGGGCCAACTGCCATTGGCATAGTCAAATGCCAGTTCCTCGACAGCAAGTTGCCAGCGGGCATCTGATGCAGAATGTTGCAGCTGCAACCAGCCGATACTCAGATTATCAACCCGGGCTGCCTCTTCCCGCGCAGCGGCAAGATCAGCACGGCCACGCCAGACCACAGAATCCAGCTCGCCCTGTCGCAGAGACACCCACAGCTCACCCGCCAGTGTCACTTCATTGATGGCAATACCGGCGGGTTGCACGCGATGCAGGAACGCGCTGTAATCTGCACCGGGAAAAGCAACATACAGCTCGCCCTGCATCTGCTCGATGCGATCTCCGGTCAGTTCTCCCTGAACGCGCAGGTCCGTTTCAAGTCCTTCCTGGCGGGCAGTCAGCGTGACGGCATGCCGTCCGCCAAGGCTTTGGAAGTGCAGGCTGGCGTCGGTAAAGCGGGTGACCTGCCCGGTGCGGTGATGAACAGCAAGCCGGGCCTGTTCAAGCTCGATCAGCGCCAGACTTTTCAGCCATTCAAGAACCTGCGCCGGGGCTGCGGGTGCAGAGCCGGCCGCCGCGATGCCGGCCAGCGACCAGCCACCGTTTTCCTGTTCGTATAACGCCAGGTCAAGTTCGCGCAGCGTGGTGCGACCCAGCACCGGACGAAGTTGACGCAGGCTGGCAGGCATATCGGGGGCAATGCTGACGCGGTCCAGTATCAACGGCTCGGCATCACTGCCAGCACGCGCGGCAATCTGCAGACCTCTTATCTCAAACCGGGGCCCAAAGCGTTCCCACTGGCCATCGATACTGGCAATGACAACGTCGGCGCCGAGTATTTCCGACAGGCGCTGCTCAACTTCTTCGGTGTAATTGCCGACCATCGGTGCCAGCTGTCTGCCCAGGCTGACATAGAGCGCCAGTGCCACCAGCATGACCAGTAGCACCGCGAACGAAACCTGCAGAATCGCCCGGCCTATGGATTTGCCTACCTGAAGAATCATAAGCGCCTGTCAAAACAGAACAACGTCGTATTGTTCCTGAGTATACATGGGTTCAACCTGAAACCTGATGGTTTTGCCCGTCAGCACCTCCAGATCCGCGAGTGTCGCAGACTCCTCTTCCAGCAGCCGGTCAACGACCAGTTGCGAGGCCATGACCAGCAATTCATCGTTTTCGTAAACCCGGGCAACTCGCACGATCTCACGGAAAATTTCATAACAGATGGTTTCCGGTGTTTTCAGACGACCGCGCCCGGCACACACAGGGCACGGACTGCACAGGATCTGGCCCAGGCTCTCGCGCGTGCGCTTGCGCGTCATCTCCACCAGGCCCAGCTCGGAAATGCCGGAAATCTTGGTGCGCGCGTGATCCCTTTCCAGGGCCTTGGTCAGGGTACGCAGAACCTGGCGCTGATGTTCAGGTTCCTCCATGTCGATGAAATCCAGAATGATGATACCCCCCAGATTTCTTATACGCAGCTGACGGGCTATCGCCGTCGCTGCTTCCAGATTGGTCTTCAGCACCGTTTCGGCATGATTGCGGTTGCCCAGATAACCGCCCGTGTTGACATCGATAGTGGTCATGGCCTCCGTCTGATCGATGATCAGGTCGCCACCGGATTTCAACTTCACCTGGCGACCCAGAGCCTTGTCCAGCTCGTCATCAATACTGTAAAGATCGAAGATGGGCCGTTCGCCGCGATACAACTCGACTCGGCCGAGGGATTCGGGAATGAAGTCGCCCACAAAGGCGTTGATTTCCTCAAAGACTTCCTCTGTATCCACACGGATTTTTTCAACCTGCGGCGTAATGAGATCCCGCACAGCGCGCAGATACAACGGCAAATCCCGATACAGCACCTTGATTTCTGTACTGTTTTCGATACGACGCTGCACCGCTGTCCAGAGTTTGCGTAAAAAGCGGATGTCTTCCCTGAGCTCGGTTTCAGTGGCGCCCTCAGCAGCCGTCCTGATGATAAAGCCACCTTTGTCCGGCGCCTCTTCCTGCGCCAGACAGCCGGTCAGCGTTGCCTGCAGGCGCTCGCGCTCCTCTTCGTTGTCCAGCCGCAAGGAGATGCCGATATGCGCATTTCGCGGCAGATAGACCAGATTGCGGGACGGCAGCGTCAGGTGTGTGGTCAGGCGGGCGCCCTTGGAGCCAATAGGATCCTTGGCCACCTGTACCACGATCATCTGCCCTTCATGCAGCAGCGTCTGGATGTTGGTGACACCGGTATCAGTGACTTCCAGTCCGTCAGCACCAATCGCGGCGATATCGGCGCAATGCAGAAATGCCGCCCGCTCCAGGCCGATTTCAACAAAGGCCGCCTCCATGCCGGGCATGACACGCACCACCTTGCCCAGGTAGATATCACCCACATGTCCACTACGGCTGTGGCGCTCGATATAGATTTCCTGCAACAGACCATTTTCGATCAATGCCAGACGGGTTTCCCTGGGTGTGACATTGATCAGTATTTCTTCACTCACACGCAACTCTCCCCAAGGCCGTTCTGGATTCCAATGCTCGCCAGCAACTGGCCGGTTTCGAATATCGGCAACCCTACCACGGCCGAATAACTGCCTTCGATTCTGGCCACAAACAGCGCCCCCAGACCCTGTATGGCATAGGCCCCGGCTTTGCCCGCAGGCTCGCCGCTCCGCCAATAGGCAGCCATGTCCCGGTCACTCAACTCGCGAAACCAGACGCCGGTACGCACGGTCAGTGATTTTTCCTGCTGTCCCTGCATGACACATACGGCGGTCATCACTTCATGGCGCCGCCCGGACAGCAAGCCCAGCATGCGCACGGCATCCGCCTCATCCGCGGGTTTGCCCAGCACCGTCTGATCACACACCACGATGGTATCGGCACCCAACACTGGCACCAGCCCAAAAATATCCGGGCGCGCATTGACCGATGCCGCCTTTTGCCGGGCCAGGCGGCTGACGTAGATTTCGGGTGATTCCGAGGGTGTCCGGGTTTCATCGGTGTCATGCACGACCACTCGATAAGATACCCCGATCTGATCCAGCAGTTCGCGGCGGCGGGGCGATGCCGAGGCCAGGATCAGTGGCGCCGGCTCATTGGTACAAAGGCGGGCGTCAGGCACAGCCATGTCAGCGCACATTGAAGCCACGGCGCAACTGCCGCAGGACCAGAAACAGCCAGGGCCAGACAAAGGCGCTGGACAGGGCGCCGAGCAGGAACAGCAGGCTGCCGGCATCGGTCTGTTCGGTGGCCACTTTGATCCAGTAAGTGATGGTCATGTGCAGCCCGACCAGCGCCAGGATCATGCCGCTTTGCTGCAAGGCGGAAAACATCCGCAGACGCTGATGCAGACTGAGGGTGATATAGGCTATCAGTGCAAAGGACAGTGCATTGAGGCCCAGCAACGAACCTTCAAGAATGTCCATGAAAAAGCCGGCAAACCATGCTGCACCGATGCCCACCCGATAGGGTAAGGCCATGATCCAGTAGATCAGCACCATGGCCACCCATTGCGGCCGGTAATGCATGGCCCAGTCGGGAAATGGCACGATCGCCAGCAAATAGGCGAGCAACAAGGTCAGAACAATAATCCACAAGCCGTTTGCCCTGGGTCCCATAATCACAAATCTCCCTGAGCATCAGGCGGTGTGTCAGTGTCATCCGGCTGCGTGGCATCAGTTTCTGCCGCAGGCAGGTCTGTAGCTGGCGGGACCCCAGTGCCGGTGAGCGTTTCGGTTTCCGGGTCAGCAGCCGGTAGCGGAAAACCCGGCAATACCTCAACACCAGCGCCGATAATCTCGTCATCAGGTACCACCAGCATGACATGGCGGGTGCGATCCATCTGCGCCAGCGGCCGCGCCCTGATCAGTGCGAAGGGTTGACCGGGGTCATGGTAAACGCTGGTCACTTCTGCGACCGGATAATCCTTGGGATACCGCTGCCCCAGACCGGAGCTGACCAGCAGATCACCGACCACGATATCTGCCGTATCAGGCACATACTCCAGCTCCAGGCCGGGTGCATCGCCCCGGCTGCCGCGGGCGATGGCGCGCTCCCCATTGCGATTGACCTGCACCGGCGTGCCATGGCGGGAATCAGTGATCAACAGCACCCAACTGGTAAACGGCAACACTTCCACCACCTGCCCCATCAATCCATGTGCATCCAGGATCGCCTGCCCCTCAAAGACACCATTGTGAGCGCCGCGATTGATGAGCACACGCCGGGAGCCCGGATCATTGGAGACATTGATGATTTCAGCAGTCATGACACGGCCCTGCACGGCCTGAGAGGCTTCCTGCAATTCACGCAGACGGCTGTTCTCACTGGCAAGGCCGGCCAGCAATTGCAGTTCGCGCTGGGCAAACAGCAGTTCCTGGCGCAACTGGGCATTTTCTTCGATGAGATCCCTCTGGGACACAAACACATCGTCGATCCAGGACGACGCGCGGGCGGGGATATCGGCCACCCAGTAGACCGGGGTGCTCAGGTAGGCAACGGTATAACGAACGCGATCCAGATAGTCGAAACGCGAATCGGCAAACATGACGCCAAGCGATAGCGCCACGAGCACCAGCAGACGATACTCCTGCGACACCCCTTTGATAAATAAGGTTTTAATAGCAGAACCTCGACCTGTTCAGCATGGGGGAGCCGGTGAGCAAGTCAATTCCTGCCCCGACCTTCACCGACTCCCTTATCTTCTGGATTACAATAGCCCCCGGGCAGGGGTTACTCCACCGACAGCGCGTCCATCTCATTGGAGTCCATCAACTCCATGGCTTTGCCGCCTCCGCGCGCCACACAGGTCAGCGGATCGTCGGCCACAATGACCGGCAAACCGGTTTCTTCCGACAGCAGTTTGTCCAGATCCTTGAGCAATGCCCCACCGCCCGTCAGCACCATGCCGCTCTCAGCGATATCCGATGCCAGCTCGGGTGGCGACTGCTCCAGCGCGCTCTTCACGGCCTGCACAATGGCAGACAGGGTTTCCTGCAAGGCTTCAAGAATTTCATCGCTGTTCAGCGTAAAGCTGCGTGGCACGCCTTCTGCCAGGTTGCGACCCCTGACGTCGATTTCACGCAGCACGCCTTCTGACGGATAGGCACAGCCTATTTCCTTCTTGATACGCTCGGCGGTGGCATCACCTATCAGGCTGCCGTAGTTGCGACGCACATGAGTGATGATGGCTTCGTCAAAACGGTCGCCGCCAACACGCACTGACTCTGCGTACACGATGCCGTTCAGGGAGATAATGGCGATCTCGGTGGTCCCACCACCAATGTCCACCACCATTGAGCCGCTGGGCTTCTCGACCGGCAGACCGGCGCCGATGGCGGCTGCCATGGGCTCTTCAATCAGACGTACCTCGCGGGCACCGGCGCTGATAACAGACTCACGGATGGCGCGACGCTCAACCTGAGTGGATTTGCAGGGTACGCAGACCAGCACTCGCGGGCTGGGCGGGAAAAAACTGTTTTCGTGAACCTTGCTGATAAAATGCTGCAGCATTTTTTCGGTGACCTGGAAGTCGGCGATGACACCATCCTTCATCGGTCGTATGGCGGTGATATTGCCAGGTGTACGACCCAGCATGCGCTTGGCATCGGCGCCAACCGCAGTGACCGTTTTCTGTCCATTGTGATTACGGATTGCTACAACTGACGGCTCGTTCAGGACGATACCTTCGCCGCGCACATAAATCAGTGTATTCGCCGTGCCCAGATCTATCGCCAGATCGTTGGAGAACATTCCCCTTATTTTTTTGAACATTGAATTCTTGCTTACCTCAACAATAATCGGAACGGTCCGGGACCCGGACCCGTTAATCCACTCTTAAAGCAGACAGACAAAATGATTGACAGTTCCTGCCTGGAATCTGCCTCCACGGGCAGCCTCCTGAACGGAACCATCGCAAACCTGGAAGGAAACTGTTGCCTCAGACCGGTCATAATCCCGTATAATCACGGCTTCTCCAGCAAATAGATACGCACTCTAGCAATGCTCATGTATTAGGGCAAGTATCAAACACATTCCGGTGTCGGGCTTGAGTCAAGAACCTGGCAGGGCTGGTATTATTGCACACTCAGGAGCCTTTTGATGGCCTTAGACAACACAGACGTGGAAAAAATTGCGCATCTGGCACGACTGCAGATCAGCGACTCGGACACACTGGAAGTTGCCCAGCGAATCACCAATATCCTCGAAATGATTGATCAGATGCAGGACGTGGACACCTCGAATGTAGCGCCCATGGCCCACCCGTTTGATGCCAGCCAGCGCCTGCGCCCGGATGTGGTCACTGAAACCGACCAGCGTGACTATTACCAGAAAATCGCCCCGGCAACACAGGACGGCCTCTATCTGGTCCCGAAAGTCATCGAGTAACACCACCCGGGGATGCCCGACCCAACCCGTTTGCACATTGTCAACAACATCTCTGACTGCTGAAATCCATCAGATCAGGCAAGGATACAAACGCATATGTTAAGCAAAACCGTTGCTGAACTGGCCACCGCACTGGCCAACAAGGACGTGTCCAGTGTGGAACTGACACAGGCCTACCTGGATCGCATCGCGCAATTGAATCCGGCGCTGAATGCCTATGTCACCATCACGTCGGAACTGGCGCTGGCGCAGGCTGCGGCCGCCGACACCGCCCGCGCTGCCGGCCAGGCCACGCCACTGACCGGCATTCCCATCGCCCACAAGGATATTTTCTGCACCCGTGATGTGCTGACCACGTGCGGCTCGCGCATGCTGGCCAATTTCACCTCGCCCTACGACGCCTGCGTCGTTGAACGTCTGCAGGCGGCCGGTGCGGTCATGCTGGGCAAAACCAATATGGACGAGTTCGCCATGGGCTCATCCAATGAAACCAGTCATTTCGGTCCGGTCCACAATCCCTGGGATCAGGCACGTGTGCCCGGCGGTTCATCCGGCGGGTCCGCGGCGGCAGTCGCCGCCGACCTGTGTGCCATGGCCACAGGCACCGATACTGGCGGCTCCATTCGCCAGCCGGCATCATTCTGCGGCATCACCGGCCTCAAACCGACCTATGGCCGGGTGTCGCGCTGGGGTATGATTGCTTTCGCGTCCAGCCTTGACCAGGCTGGCCCGCTGACCAAAAGCGCCGAAGACGCTGCGCTGATGATGAATGCCATCGCCGGCGCTGATGCGCGGGACTCCACCTGCCTGGACATCCCTGCCGAGGACTTCACTGCCCAGCTCAACCAACCACTGACCGGCCTGCGCATCGGCCTGCCCCGTGAGCATTTCAGCGGTGGCCTGAGCGCGCAAGTCCAGGAGATTCTGCAGCTGGCCATCAGCAAGCTGGAGAGCCTGGGCGCGACCTTCCGGGACATTGAGTTACCCAACAATCATCTGTCGGTACCCGCCTACTATGTTATTGCCCCGGCAGAGGCATCGGCCAACCTGTCACGGTTTGATGGCGCCCGCTTCGGTTACCGCTGCGAGAACCCGGTCAACCTGGAAGACATGTACAAGCGCAGCCGTGGCGAAGGCTTTGGCGACGAAGTCAAACGCCGCATCATGGTCGGCACTTACGCACTGTCGGCGGGCTACTACGATGCCTATTACAAGAAGGCACAGAAAATTCGCCGTCTGATCAAGGAAGACTTTGACACCGCTTTCAGGGACGTAGACCTGATCCTGGGCCCTACCTCACCGCATACCGCCTTCAAACTCGGTGAGAAAAACAGTGACCCGGTGACCATGTACCTGGAAGACATCTATACCATCGCCGTCAACCTGGCCGGCCTGCCCGGCATGTCCCTGCCTGCGGGTATGCTCGGTGGTCTGCCCATCGGCATGCAGCTGGTGGGCCCGGCACTGTCCGAATCGCGGCTATTGAATGTAGCCCATCAGTTCCAGTTGCACACCGACTGGCACACACAAAGACCGGAGGTATAACACATGACCTGGGAAACCGTTATCGGTCTGGAAGTACACGTACAGCTTGCCACCAAGAGCAAACTGTTTTCGGGCAGCAGCACCCACTTTGGTGCCGCGCCCAACACCCAGGCCAGTCTGTATGACCTGGCCATGCCCGGCACCCTGCCCGTGATGAACGAGGAAGTGCTGCGCATGGCCGTCAGCTTTGGTCTGGCCGTGGATGCAGAGATTGGCAAACGCTCTGTTTTTGACCGCAAGAACTATTTCTATCCGGATTTGCCCAAGGGTTACCAGATCAGTCAGCTCGACTTGCCAACGGTGGGTCGCGGCACGCTGAAGATCCAGATGGATGACGGCAGCGAGAAGGTTATTGGCATCACCCGGGCCCACATCGAAGAAGATGCAGGCAAATCCCTCCATGAAGATTTCCAGGGCATGTCCGGCATCGACCTTAACCGCGCCGGCACGCCGCTGCTGGAGATTGTCTCAGATCCCGATTTGCGTAGCGCCAAAGAAGCGGTGGCATATCTGAAAAAGCTGCACTCCATCATTCTGTACCTGGGTATTTCTGACGGCAACATGGCCCAGGGTTCCATGCGCTGCGATGCCAACGTTTCCATTCGCAAAAAAGGCGACACGGAATTCGGCACCCGTACGGAAATCAAGAACGTCAACTCGTTCCGTTTTGTCGAGAAGGCGATCAATTATGAAGTACAGCGGCAGACAGAGATTCTGGAGGACGGTGGCCGCATTGTGCAGGAAACCCGACTGTACGATTCGGACAAGGATGAAACCCGCTCCATGCGTAGCAAGGAAGTGGCCAACGACTACCGCTACTTCCCGGAGCCAGACCTGTTGCCGGTAATCATCGACGACGCCTTTATCGAGGCCGTGCGCGCCACCTTGCCGGAATTGCCCGATGCCCGCTGCCAGCGCTTCATCAAGCAGTATGGCCTGAGCGAGTATGACGCTGATGTGCTGACCAGCAGCCGTGATATGGCCGAGTACTTTGAAGCTGTTGTGGCCCTGTGTGGCGATGCCAAACTGTCGGCCAACTGGGTGAGCGCCGATCTGCTGGGCCTGCTCAACAAACAGGACCTGAGTATCAATGAGTCGCCGGTCAGTCCCGAGTCTCTGGGCACACTGATCAGTCGCATCAAGGACAATACAATTTCCGGCAAGATCGCCAAAACGGTCTTTGAAGCTTTGAGTGAAGGCGAGACAGACGTCGATGCAATCATCGACGCCCGTGGCCTGAAGCAGGTTACCGACACCGGTGCCATCGAAAAGCTGGTCGACGACGTCATTGCCGCCAATCCGGATCAGGTCGCACAGTATCGCGGCGGCAAGGAAGCGGTGTTTGGCTTCTTTGTCGGTCAGGCCATGAAACTGTCCAAAGGCAAAGCCAACCCGGCGCAACTCAATGAATTACTGCGCAAGAAACTGGGCGCATGACTGAACGCATAAAGGTGCAACAATGATCGAAGAAAAAAAGACCGGCAAGGACCGGACTCAACCGGCGACCCGTAATGAAGACTGGTCCGATGAGCGCATCAGGGCGTTTCTGGACCTGCAGCCGCCGGAAGGCGTGCCAACGGACTACCACATTCTTACCAAGGCCTATCGCGGCATGCTGCCTGAGCACTTTGCCCGCTTTGTGCCGTTTTTTGTCGCCGAAGGTCACGATATCAACGTGACCCTCGCAGATGGATCAACATTCCTTGATCACGTTGCCCGTCACCGGGCCGCGACGCCCTATCTGGAAGTGCTGGAGGCGGCCGGCGCCAGACACGGCCAACAACCGGCCTGAGGCCGGCTCAGCGGCGGGGCCGGGGCTTACCGGCACCGCCCTTGCCAGCGCCGCTTCGACCGCCACGCGCAGAGGGTTTGGACTCATCCTTGAAGTGCGAGGGCCGGGTAAATGCTGGCGGTTCTGCCAGCAGCACTTCGTCGGGGTACACGCAGGGCAGTTTCTGTCCCAGTTTTTCCTCGATATTGGGCAACAGAAAGGAATCCTCCTCACAGGCGAAACTGATCGAGGTGCCTATCGCCCCGGCCCGTCCGGTGCGTCCGATACGGTGCACATAGTCTTCCGCCTCTTCCGGCAGGCTGTAGTTGATGACATGGCTGACGTCATCAATGTGCAAACCACGGCCCGCGACATCGGTGGCCACCAGCACCTGGATTTCGCCATCGCGGAATGCCTCCAGGGTTTTCACGCGCTTGTTCTGGGCAATCTCGCCTGACAGCAGACCACAACTGACGCCATTGCGATACAGACTGTCGGCCAACTTGCGTACCTGGTCGCGGCGGTTGTTGAAGACAATTACCTTGTCCGCACCCTCGGCCTTGATCAGGTTGTAGAGCAGCTTGTACTTGTCTTCCGTGGTCACCAGATACACGATCTGCTCGATGGTATCAGTGGCTACCCGCTCCGGCGCGATCTCGATCATGATCGGATCCATGGCCCATCGCGACGTCAGCTCGATGATCTCCGGCGTGAAGGTGGCGCTGAACAACAGCGTCTGCCGGCAATCCTTGTGCGGGGTACGACTGACAATGGTGCGCACCTGCGGGATAAAACCCATGTCCAGCATGCGGTCGGCTTCATCGATGACCAGAATCTCCACCAGCCCCAGATACAGCTGATCATTTTGCAGAAAATCGATCAGGCGTCCCGGCGTGGCCACTATAATATCAACCGGCTTTGAATCCACTGCTGCCAGCTGTTTCTTATAGTCTTCACCGCCAACCAGTGTCACCACATGCAGCCCGCAACCTTTACTGAGGTTCTGCGCATCGCTGGCAATCTGCATCACCAGCTCGCGGGTGGGCGCCAGGATCAGGGCCCGCGGCTCACCGATAAAGCGCTCTTCGGTGACCGGGTTTTTGAGCTGATCGTTGATGATGGTAATCAGGAAGGCTGCGGTTTTACCGGTGCCGGTCTGGGCTTTGCCGGTGACATCAAATCCGCGCAGCGTATAACGCAGACTTTGCGCCTGAATCGGCGTACAGAATTTGTAACCCAGCTCCTTGATGGCACGTTCCAGTGGTTTTTCCAGCGCGAAGCGGCTAAATGGGATATCCGGCACCACCGGGGGCGAATCGGCCGCTACCGCCTGTTCAGCGGCCTGTTCACCGGTCGTCTCCTGTTCAGTGCCCTTTGACGCTGGTTCGGTTTCATTTGCCTGCCCGGCGACGTCACCGGTCATCGCTGTATCAACTGTCTCTTCATTCTCAGTGTTCTGCATGTATAACAACCTTTAATGTAGCTTTTCAGGAAGCGCCAACCCCGCACGTTGTACATGCCGGGTCGCGCGACAAACGCAATTCACGCCAGGATGAGGTCATGGCATCAAACAGCAACAAACGCCCGCACAGGCTCTTGCCCATACCGGATAAAACCTTGATCGCCTCCAGTGCCTGCATGCTGCCGATCACACCTACTACCGGTGCCAGCACGCCATTACGTGAGCAACTCATCTGTTCATCGTCACCGCCCTGATACAGACACTGGTAACACGGGCTGTCCGGCTGCCGGCTGTCAAACACAGCCACCTGACCCTCCAGCCGGATGGCGGCGCCGGACACCAGTGGCACCCGATACTGCACACACACCTCGTTGATGGCAAACCGGGTACTGAAGTTATCGCAGGCATCCACTACCAGGTCTACCGGTTGACCTATCAGGCGCTCCAGCAATGCCCGGTCTACACGCCGGTTCACCGTGGTGATAGTCACGTCTGAATTCAGGGCCAGCAGCGTCTGACGCGCCGACTCGACCTTGCTGTCTCCGACGGTGGACTCACGATGCGCCAGCTGCCGCTGCAGATTGCTGATTTCCACCACATCATCATCAACCAGAATCAGGTGTCCGACGCCCGCCGCAGCCAGATACATGGCCACAGGGCTGCCCAGTCCGCCCATGCCCACGATCAACACCGTGGCCTCTAGCAGCCGGGTCTGGCCTTCAACGTCGAAGGCCGGCAGCATGATCTGTCGACTATAGCGTAATAACTGTTCATCACGCATAGCTGTTTTCTCCCGATGGTGGCACCCGCCCCAGAGTCACGCGCTCATGACCGGCCAGATCGCGCTCGCTGCGCACTCCATCAAAGCCCTGCGATACCAGTAATGTGCGCACTTCCTCCCCCTGCATATGACCATGCTCCAGCAACAGGTAACCGCCGTCACTCAACCTTGACCGGGATTGCTGACACAAGGTTGCCAGGTCAGCCAGGCCCCTTTCGTCGGCCACCAGCGCCGAGCGAGGCTCAAAGCGCAGATCACCTTCACGCAAATGCGGATCACCTTCGGCAATGTATGGCGGATTGCTGATGATCATGTCAAAGAGGGCATCCGCTGGCAACGCTTCACACCAGTCACCCTGTCCGAAGTGGACATGATCCAGCCGCAAGTCCGCGGCATTGCCTCGTGCCACCTGCAGAGCCCGCTCGCTTTGGTCGGTGGCGTGGATCTGCCAGTGTTTTCGTTCGCTGGCCAGTGCCAGTGCGATGGCCTGTCTCTTATACACATCTCCGAGCCCACGAGACAGGCAGAAATCTCG
>CAJXPR010000062.1 GCA_913058135.1 uncultured Gammaproteobacteria bacterium | reverse complement strand
CACCTGCTTGTGACCTGTACCATAGTACTATGGGTTGCGCCGTCCCATTCATGAACAATAGCCCCCACCAAGAATAACGAGTCAAAGGGGTCTTCATGTCAGATGCAGTCAGTTTAGTTGGCCTGGTGGGCGGTCTCGCGTTACTCATCGTGCTTACCTTGCGCGGCTGGAACCTGTTCATCAGCGCACCAATCTGCGCGCTGATTGTAGCCCTCACCAGTGACATCCCGATTTTTCTGGCAGAACAGAACTTCGTGCAGAGCTACATGTCTGGCTTCACCGGGTTTATTGCGTCCTGGTTTTTCATGTTCCTGCTGGGCTCCATTTTCGGCAAATTCATGGAAGACACTGGCGCTGCAGACAGCGTCGCGGGCTGGATTACCGGCAAACTTGGCAAACAGCGGGCTGTGTTGGCAGTGGTCATCGCCTGCGCCGTGCTGACCTATGGTGGTGTCAGCCTGTTTGTCGTGGCATTTGCGGTTTACCCGATGGCACTGAGCCTGTTCAAGGAAGCCAATCTGCCCCGGCGCTTCATTCCCGCCGCCCTGGCATTCGGTTCGGTGACCTTTACCATGACCTCGGCCGGCTCACCGGAGATACAGAACTGGATCCCTATGGAGTATCTGGGCACCACGCCCTATGCTGCCTGGGAAGTCAGTCTTGTCGTTGCTGTGTTTATGGCCCTGTTCGGGTATTGGTGGCTGCAACGTATCATCGGCGCCGCCGTCACCCGGGGCGAAAGCTTTCAGGCGCGCGACAACGACCCGCAACTGCTGGAACGTCACTTGCCACATCCGGCAACGGGCATGCTCCCGCTGATCATCGTTCTGGCATTGTCGTTTTTTTATCACGACACCCTGCAACAGAACGCACTTATTGTCGCACTGTTGGGCGGTGTGCTGACCTTGATGGCCATCAATTGGCGTTTCTTTTCGGACATTCAGGTGGCCCTGGGACACGCCACCACCGGCGCCCTGATCGCCATTGGCAATACCGCCGCCGTGGTTGGGTTTGGCGGCGTAGCCCGTATTACGCCGGCCTTTGACATGGCCGTGCTGGCGGTGACTTCCTTGCCCGGCAATGAACTGGTAGGCGCCGCCGTCGCCGTCAGCGCGATCGCCGGCCTCACCGGTTCCGCCTCGGGTGGCCAGGTTATCGCCCTGCCCGCCGTGGCGCCGCATTATATGGACCTGGGTGTTAATCCCGAACAGCTTCACAGAGTGGTCTCCATCTCATCCGGGGCATTGGACTCACTGCCACACAACGGCTACGTGGTCACCACCATTCGCGGCATCTGCAATGAGTCACACAAGGATGCCTATTGGGCGGTCGGCGCCGTCACCGTCGTGGTGCCGCTGATGGGGCTGGCCCTGGCCCTGCTGTTATTTAATCTGTTCTGAACTGACTCCGGTAACCACAGCCCGGGTGCAAAACATCTGGCTATTGAACCAACAATACTTGTACCGATTTACCCGCAGGAGATGTGAATGCTCGGCAACATGATGGACACCCAATTACTGATCATTGACCTGTTGCGCCACGCATGCAATCGCCATCCGTCGCAGGAGGTTGTCTCACGTCGCCTGGAAGGGGATATCCACCGCAGTGATTACGCACAGATCTGGCAGCGCAGCAGCCAACTGGCGAATGTGCTGGATGCAATGGCGGTGCAACCCGGCGACCGCATTGCGACCCTGGCCTGGAACACGCACCGGCACATGGAGCTGTATTATGCGGTATCGGGTATCGGTGCCGTGCTGCATACGGTAAATCCGCGCCTGTTCAGCGAACAGATCGAATACATCATCAACCACGCCGAAGACAAACTGGTGTTTGTTGACCTGCCCTTTGTCGAATTACTGGAACCACTGCGGGACAAACTGACGAGTGTGAAAGGCTTTGTGGTCATGACTGACCGCGAGCATATGCCCGACACCTCGTTGGCACCGCTGTACTGTTTTGAGGATCTGCTGGCAGCGCAGGCTACGCAGTACAACTGGCCTCGCTTTGACGAGAACACCGCCGCGGCACTGTGTTACACCTCGGGCACCACCGGCAATCCCAAAGGCGTGCTGTATTCACATCGCGCCATGGTGCTGCACGCACAGGCAACTGCGTCACGCGAATTGCTCGATCTCAATCCCGACACCGTGCTGATGCCCATGGTGGCGATGTATCACGCGGGCGCCTGGGGCGCGCCCTATGCGGCGCCGCTGGCCGGCTGCAAACTGGTTCTGCCCGGCGCGGGCATGGACGGCGCCAGCATGTCGGAACTGATCGAGTCCGAAGGCGTTACCGTCGGTCTCGGGGTGCCCACCATCTGGCTGACATTGCATAACTACTGGGACGACAATGCCATCGGCAACACCACCCTGCAACGCGTCTGCGTCGGCGGTGCCGCGTCACCGTTGGGCATGGTTAAACTGTACCAGGAGCGCTATGACATCTATTGGCAACCCATCTGGGGCATGACTGAAACCGGGCCGCTGGCCACCTCTTTGCCGCCGACTCGAGATATTATGGTATTGCCGCTGGCGGAGCGCTACCAGCTGCAGACCTCGGCCGGCCGCGCCGCGTTTGGCGTGGAAATGGCCCTGTTTGATGCTGACAATCAACGGGTCAGCCATGATGGCGATGCCACCGGTGAACTGCGCGTGCGCGGCCCGTGGATCAGTTCGCAGTATTATAAAAATGACGACCTCAGCGCGTTCCCTGATGGCTGGCTGGCGACCGGCGATATCGCCGTGATCGATCCGAGCGGGATTTTGCACGTTGTTGACCGTAAAAAGGATGTAATCAAGAGTGGTGGCGAATGGATCAGCTCACTGGAGATTGAAAATATTGTCAGCCAGCATCCTGCCGTTAATGAGTGTTCGGTGATTGGTGCCAGACATGAAAAATGGGACGAGCGTCCGGTTCTCATCATCGTGTCCAACAAAAACGCCAGCATCACTCATCAGGATATGGTTAACTTTCTGGAAGACAAAATCGCCCGTTGGTGGACACCGGACCAGACGATTTTTGTATCCGCCCTGCCCAAAACCGGCACCGGCAAGGTTTTGAAAAATGTATTGCGTGAACAGTTTGGCAATGTGCTATTGCCCTGACCTTTTTGTCCAGGCCTTTTTGCTTCGGCCCTGCTGCCATGAAAAAGGCCGGGCAAAAACTGAAGAAGGAAAACAGATCATGATCAGATTGAACAACATTACCTTGCCCGCCCTGTTCGCGCTGGTGCTGAGCGCCTGCACGTCATCGTCATTGGCAAACGACTCGGTCGGCCTGGTCGACAAACAGGTTTTCAGCACCCGGGATTTTCCCACCTACAACGGTCAGCAGATAGCCGAAGTAAATGTGGGCTGGGAAGCCTACGGAGAACTCAACGCCGCTAAAGACAACGTCATTCTGATCACGCATTTTTTCTCGGGCAACAGTCATGCGGCCGGACGTTATAGCGAAAACGACACCCTACCCGGATACTGGGATGCCCTGATTGGTCCAGGCAAAGCCATCGACACCGATACCTACTATGTGATCAGTTCTGACACTCTGGTCAATCAGGAGCCGCACAACCCCATGGTGACCACCACCGGACCGGCGAGCCTCAACCCGGCCACGGGCGAACCTTACGCCCTGGAATTCCCGGTAGTGACCATTCGTGATTTTGTTAATGTCCAAAAAGCCCTGCTCGACAGCCTGGGCGTGACCGGATTGCACGCGGTCGTTGGAGCATCGATGGGATCACTACAGGCACTTGACTGGGCCACCGCCTACCCGGATTTTGTTGAACGTGTCATATCGGTGATTGGCGCCGGCGCAGTTGACCCCTGGACAATCGCGACCCTGCAGCAGTGGGCCAATCCGATCATAGCCGACCCGAACTGGAACAATGGCAATTACTACCAGGGTGACGCCCCTGTTGAGGGGCTTCGCCAGGCTCTCGGCATGGTCACGCTGCAGGCCATGCATCCGCTGATGTTCAACCAGATCTACGCCAGCAGCTCGGCACGCGAAACCGCGCCGTTGCATGATATTCGCGCGAACTTTACCGTGGTCAATCAGTTGAATGCTGCAGCGGAGGCCCGTACCCGTTTTGCCGATGCAAATCATCTGCTGTATCTGGTGCGCGCCAACCAGTTGTTCATGGCCGGCTTTGCTGAAGACCTGGCCACCGGCCTAAGCCCGGTCAGCGCCAAAACACTTTTCCTGCCCGCCACCAACGACCTGCTACTGCAGCCCTATCTGGCCCGCGAAGCGCACAACACCCTGCTGGAGTTGGGCAAAGAGTCCATGTACGAAGAGATCGAAGGACCGTGGGGGCACCTCGATGGGGTGTACATGCTCGAACAGAAGGCCGGATTAATAGAGGAATTTCTTGCGAGCGATTAAACCGGGCATTGAACACGCGTCAGTGGGCGCCGCGCTGAAGTTGCCATTGCCGACAAACTGAAGCCATTCAGGATCCCTACCAAAGGGCACAGTCTTGCTCTACAATCGGGTCAAATCCAACTACCAACGCGAGTTCAAGTCATGATTTCCTCACCCGATCCGCATGTCATCTATCAGGTCTCACACGGCGTACTGGTTCTGCAGATCAACCGGCCAGACAAGAAAAACGCACTGACACAGACCATGTACGCCGCGCTGGCACAAGGCATCGACGCCGCAGACCAGGATGATGACATCAAGGTTATTCTGATCCGTGGCACTGAAGAGTGTTTCACCAGCGGCAATGACGTCAATGACTTCGTCAAGGCCCCCAATATGGGTACCGAACGCCCATCGGTGCAGTTCATGAAGGCCATCGGTCACGCACGCAAGCCGGTCATCGCCGCCGTGGGCGGTCTGGCCATCGGCATTGGCACCACCATGCTGCTGCACTGCGATCTGGTTTATGCCTCGGAAGAATCGTTTCTGCAATTGCCCTTCACGCGCCTGGGACTGTGTCCCGAAGCCGGTTCCAGCCTGCTGTTGCAGCAGATAGTCGGCCACCAGCGTGCCAGCGAATTGTTATTGCTGGGCGAGCGCTTCTCGGCCCAGAAGGCCTGTGAGTATGGGATCATCAATGAAGTGCTGCCAGCGGCAGGTTACCTGGAACACGCCATGACCAAGGCACATGAGCTCGCCCGTCTGCCTGCTGATGCCGTGCAGACCTCCAAGGCGCTGATCAAGCGCAACCAGGCACAGCCACTGGACGACATTATTACTACAGAGTTGACCGAATTTGCCCGGCTGCTGCAAACCCCTGATGCACAGGCGGTATTTCAGGCGTTTCTCAACAAGAAGTCCCGGGCCTGATT
Organism: uncultured Gammaproteobacteria bacterium; assembly: GCA_913058135.1. Lineage (GTDB taxonomy): Bacteria > Pseudomonadota > Gammaproteobacteria > Pseudomonadales > Pseudohongiellaceae > Pseudohongiella. The sequence continues at coordinate 17,347 of CAJXPR010000062.1, read as the reverse complement.
GATACGCTGCGCCAGGTAATCCGAACCACCGCGGTCGGGGTGCATCTTCTGCATCAGCCGGCGGTGGGCGGCGGTGATTTCCTCGCGAGTGGCATCGCTGCCCAGCCCGAGGATTTCCAGCGCCAGCGTCTCGGTCATTGCTGAGTCATCGCCGGCGGGCCGGGATTCTTCGGCCTGGTCAGCTTGCGCATGTTCGCGCCAGTCGGGGAACATGCGATCCAGATACGCTTCAAGCAGCTGAATGGAATCGGGGTCCTGGCGGCATTCACTGGCCAGCGCCAGCAGCTCTTCCAGCGACAGTGACGACAGACGACCACCGGCATACTGCCCGGTCAACACCTCCCCGTCCATGGCCCCGGTGCTGTGTGTCAACTCCATCGCCAGCCAACGGGTCTTGATTGCCGACACACCGGGACCTGCCGAACCGCTGCGTGATGAGGTCTGCCCCTGATACTTCGGGCGCAGCATGGGCAGGATGCGCATCAGCCAATGACCATTACGCAGCAGGAAAGTCAGCAAAAACAGAAACGGCGCCGCCAGCGCCTGAATTGGCAGACGGCCCATCACGATCAGCACCATGATCACCAGTAAAGCGGCGGTCAGCCCGACCAGCCACTTGAACTGACGCGGAGTCAGCGAGTAACGCTGACTGATGCGACGCAGGCCCCAATAGGCAAGCAACGCCAGCAGAAGCGGCGCCAACAAACGAAGAATAATCAATATGTTATCCTCAACGTGACAATTGGTGGCCGAGCAGCTTCACCGCCGGATGTGCCGTTTTACTGAAGTCCTGCAGGGCCTTGAGGCCGCCACTGGCATAAACCGCCACCGCTTTCAGCAGATCCCGCAGCTGATCAGCACTGTTTCTGTCAAAAGGTGAATAGGCGCCCCCGGAAAGGCGCGCCATTTCCACAAAACAGCGTTGCGCCGCGGCGTCGTCGCCTTCCTGAAACAGGAACAGCGGCACATTCAGCAGGCCCAGCTCGCCGGCGCGCTGACACAGCACATCCATGCTCTCTTCCATGCAGTCACCTATATACACCACGGCATGAACTTTGGACTGCCGTGTTTCTGCTTTTACATGGTCCAGCAGTTGTTCAATCTTGGTGATGCCGGCCTGGCAACGAATACCAGTCATCCTGTCGAGCAGGGGCGCGGTTTCCAGATACCACTCGCTGGCGTAGAACTCCGCAAAGCCCCGGAAATAGCACAGCTGAACCTGCAGACCGCCCAAAGACCGGGCGCTACTGAACATGTCCGCCTGCAGCTGCATGGCCTGATCCCAGGTGGCTTCGCGACTGGCCGTGGCATCCAGCGCAAACACCAGTCGCCCCGCCGCATTTCCAGCCGTCACCGGCGGCATGGAGGCAACTTTCTGCAAGAATGCATCGATCTCCCGGCGTTCGGCCACCGGCTGCTTGTCTGCCTGAGCCCGCCCGCCTTCTTTGGGCCCGGTATTGAAGAGTTTTTTGATATCTTTCATAGTAGCGATGATTGTAGCTGAATCAGAACTAATTGTGACATTTCACCTTTTGAACTTGAACAAAACCAAAATGCGGCCTACCCTTAGCGCTTGGAAGATAAAATACGACAGTACCAACAGTACTGCTTACCTCCATCAGTCACTAATAATATGTGGAGACCCTACCCGTGACCCCTAAACTCACACGCAGACGATTCATCAAAAGCGTGATATTTTTCGGAGCGGCTGCATCCAGCGGCGCCGGATTCTATCTCGCATCAGCGGCGGCCCAGCGGCCAGCCGGAGGCGTTGAGCGCCTTGTGTCGCTTAACGTCAACGGTCGCACTCGCCGCGTAGACGTGATGCCACAGGAAACGCTGGCGCATACCCTGCGCTACAAACTCGGTCTGACCGGCACCAAACTCGGTTGTAACCGGGGTGAGTGCGGCGCCTGCACCGTGACTGTGGATGATGTTACCAACTATGCCTGCTCCACGCTGACGCACTCGGTCAAGGGACGCCAGGTGGTCACTGTCGAAGGCCTGCGCGCTGCCGACGGAACCCTGCATGCCGTCCAGCAAGCGTTCATCGATGAGTTGAGTCCACAGTGTGGTTTCTGCACGCCGGGTCAGATCATGTCTGCCGTAGCGCTGCTGAAGACCAATCCACGGCCAACCCGCGAGGAAGCGCGTCAGGCGCTCTCTGGCAACCTGTGCCGCTGTGGTGCCTATGATCACTATCTGAATGGCGTGATGCGCGCCTCGGGGCAATTGTCATGACATATAAACATATTGGTAAGAACTTCACGCCACCGGATATCGAAGCGAAAGTGACTGGTGCGGCCCGTTATGCTGAAGATTTCAAGCGCGAAGGTATGGTGTTTGCGCGATTGCTGACCAGCCCGCTGCCGGCAGGTCGCATCGTCAATATCGATTACTCTGAAGCATTGGCCATGGAAGGTGTAGTGGGTATTCTGACCACTGAAGACCTGCCTCAGCCTGCGCCGCCCGCCAACCCTTCTCTGGCCTCAGACATCATTACCTACATCGGCCAGCCGATTCTGGCAGTGGCTGCGGTAACCGAAGAGATTGCCGAAAACGCCATTGAGAAGATCCGTATTGATTTTGAGCGCCGTCCTTTTATCGTGGATCCGCTCGATACACTGGTGGAAGGCGGCCCCAACCCTTACCCAACCGGCAACACGCTGGTGCGAAATGCCGGTGAGGCTGCCGCAGGTACAACTGTCTCAGGTACTGACGTCGGCGAAGTGAAATGGTCCCGCGATGCCATCAACGCGTTCCGCGCCGGCCAAGTGCCGGAAGGCGCTCCGTTCCCGGAAGAATGGGCATTTGGTGAGCTCGAGGCGGAATTCGCCCAGTGCACCACTATCGTTGAAGAGCCTTTTGTAACCATTGGTCAGCCTCACCACGCGCTGGAGCCACGTACTGGCATGGCGTACTGGGAAAATGGCCGATGTTACTTCCACGGTTCCCTGCAGAGTCACACCATCGGTATCGCCCCTTTGGCAGGCATGCTGGGCATCGACCCGGCCAATCTGGTGTTTATCAATGAAAACACCGGTGGCGGCTTCGGCGGCAAGATCTTCCCGTACCCGGTCATGGCTGTGACTGGCCACCTGGCGCGCAAGATCAACCGTCCGGTGCAACTGCGCATCACCCGTGAAGAAGAGTTCTATATCGGTTCTGCCCGCTCCGGCATGCAGGGCCGCATGAAGCTGGGCCTCAAGCCTAATGGTGACGTAGGCGCAGTCGACGTGATCATTGTCGGTGATGCCGGCTCTGGTGGCGGCGCCAGCAACAGCTCGGCTGCCGAACACATATCTCTGATGCTGCAGCCGGCCGCCATGCGCTTCCGCGGTGTGACCCTGTATACCAACACAACGCCTCGCGGCGCCCAGCGTGGTCCGGGTCAGAATGAAATGGCCGCCGTACTGGCACCCATTTTCGACAAGGCGATTCGCCAGGCGGGACTCGACCGAATGACAGTTCGCCGTCAGAATGCACCTGTCAGCGAAGACCTGATTGGGCCACGTCGTGGCGCCCTGACCAGTGCCTTCTTCCCGCAGGCCATCCAGATGGGCGCGGACATGTTCAACTGGGACGAGCGCCAGGCGCGTTCGGGCCAACGTAACGGCAACAAGGTTACCGGTATTGGTCTGGGCATGGGTTATCACTCAGCCGGCGCCAGCGGTTACGACGGTCTTTGCCGCATCGGCACTGACGGTCGCCTTTACCTGCATACCGGTGTCGGCAACCTGGGCACTTATTCCTATGCCTCAGTTGTCCGTACCGCCGCCGAAGTATTGAAGGTGGACTGGAACAACTGCGAGATCGTTCGCGGCAATACCGACCTGCACCTGCCTTACAGCACCTATCAGGCCGGCAGTAACACCATGTTCACCGAAGTGCGCACCAACTTTGTGGCTGCTCAGGATGCCCTGCGCAAGCTCAAGGAAATTGCCGCGGCAGATCTGGGTGGCGCTGCTGACGACTACGAGATTGACGGCGCACGTGTATTCCTGAGCAGCAATGCTGAGCAGGGCATGACCTACGCTGAAGCGGCACAGCGTGCCGTGGAAATGGGTGGTGAATACAGCGGCGAGACCTTCCCTGACGAACTGAACGATGTTACCAAGCGCTCCGTACAGGGCCTGGCTGGCACCGGCCTGATCGGCGTGGCCAAGGATACGCGTCACTCGGGCACCGTGCCGTCAATGACCATCGGTTTCATGGAAATCGAACTGGATCTGGGCACCGGCAAATACGATATCGTGGATTACACTGCAGTAGCCGATTGCGGCACCATCATTCACCCGCTGGGCTTCCGTCAGAGCATGAACGGCGGCGGTGTATGGGGTGTCGGCCTGTCCGGTTACGAGCGTCACGTCTACGATCCTCAGAATGGTCTGTCCGCCAACGTGGGACTGTACCAGGCGAAAATCCCGACCTATCTGGATGTTCCGCTCAACAACAATACTGCTGGGCTGAATATCGCAGACCCACAAAGCCCGATGGGCTCACGCGGGGTCGGCGAACCATCTCAGGGTTGCGCGGCAGCGGCACTTTCCAGCGCCATTTCTGACGCACTCGGTGGTCATTTGTTCAATCGCGCACCGGTAACCCCGGACATGATCATCAATCATGTGGCGCAACTGGACCATTTCAACACCGGCGACCTGAAAACGAACACATTCTGAGGTATAAATTATGCCAGCTTATGACAATATGCCAGCAATGGAGCTCTACCAGCCGGTTCAGGTTGAAGACGCTCTATCTCTTGCCTCCCGGCTCGCGGACAGAGGATGGTTGCTCGGTGGCGGTCAGGACACCTACGGGTGGATCAAGGACCGTGCCAAGCGTCCGGAAGCACTGATTGACCTGAACGGCATCGAATCGATGCGCGGTATCCGGGAAACCAGTGACGGTATCGAAATTGGTGCCCTGGCCACACTGACCGAGATCTCCACCAACCCGCTGATCAGCGAACGCTATGCCTTGCTCGCCAAGGCCGCTTCCGTGGTGGCCAGCCCGCAGATACGCAACGTCGGCACCATCGCCGGCAACGTGTCCCAGGACGTACGCTGCTGGTATTACCGCCGTGGCCTGGATTGCTACCGTGCTGGTGGCAACCTGTGTTACGCCGATACGCCGGAAGCGCAGAACCGTGAACACGCACTGTTCAACGCCAGCCGTTGTGTTGCCGTGACACCCAGCGATACCGGCCCTGCGCTGGTGGCGCTGGAAGCACAGATGGTCATCAGCCGTGAAGGCGGACAACGTGTTGTTGCTGCAGAAGACTTCTTTGTCGGACCTGCCATCAACATCACCCGCACCACCGTGATGGAGCCTGGCGAAATACTGACTGCGGTCCGTATTCCTGCCAAGTGGGCCAATGCTGAATACTTCTACGAGAAAGTCGCTGACCGAAATGTCTGGGATTTCGCACTGGTCAGCCTTGCTGCTGTCATGCGCACCGAAGGCGGCAACATTCAGGACTCACGTCTGGTCTGTGGTGCTGTGGAATGCACACCGCGTCGCCTGCGTTCTGTTGAACAGGCGATTCAGGGCCAGCCACGCAATCAGGCCACTGCCGACATGGTTGCCGGCATGGCCAGTGAAGGCGCTCAGCCGCTGACTCACAACCACTTCAAGATGCCTTTGATGGACAATCTTGTGCAGCGTGCGCTGACGGCTTAAGCCATACAAAAAAGCCCGGTTGCGGTCATACTATGACCGCAACCGGGCTTTTTTGTATCTGGCGTTTCCATCAATGGCAGCCTTACAGGCATCACATCTCACGGGACGGCACACATAACCACCGACCTCCCACATAGCCACCTCCACCCCGAGTCATCGATGTCAAAGTCTCCCTATGTTGATCCAGCGCCCTCGCCGCTACCGTGCGACTCCAATTCCACTGACGCCAGTCCCGTTGTTGCGACACAATAAGCGAACCCATCAGGGCGTGGCCCAGATAGCATTGCTGCTGCGCAGGCAGCTCTTCAAAATGATCCATTATTACCGGTATCGCGTCTCCGCCAAGATTCACCAGGTATTGCAGGTCAATCGCGCGATCACCATCGGCCAGAGCCTTCTCGATATTGGTCCGTGCTACCACAGCGGCCGGATTCATGAACCCCGCCACCAATAACAGCACCATGCCAAACACGACTGACCCGAACGCAAAACCCTGCGGACGCCCGCGCAGAACCGTCAGCACAAAGCCCACCAGAGTGCCCACCAGCCATAACATCACGCCCAGCGCCAGCAACCTGTCCACGGTCAGGCCGAATGTTTCCACGTAAAGCAGCAGGCGCTGCAGTGCAGAGACCATGATGATCAACACCAAGCCCACCATGATCACCGCCAGCGGCCGAAAAATGCGCAGGTCGCAGCGCAAACCCGGCATGGCCAGCAATACCAGCAGCGTCAACCCGGCTACCACCAGCATCTCGAAAAAGCCGCGACGAGCGTACTCGGCTATAGTCAGACCGCTGGTCTGTTCAATGATGTCCTGGCCACCAAAGAGATAGCTCGCCTGCAGCACCACGAATACCAGGAACAGCAGCACCAGCGATCCCATGATAATCAGCGTTTCCTCACGTCCCAGACTGAGTTGATCAGGCACCTCCAGCCGACCCGGGTCCGGTTTACGGAGCACCATCGCCAACAGACCAAAACTCAACACGGACATCAGTGCCGTGGTAATCAGGTGCTCGACCGCAGAGAACGAAAACACTTGAGACACAGACGCCAGGTAAGCACTGAAGCGCGCATCGGCCGAAGCAAACAGTAGCGTAAAGACCAGCAACATCGGGGTCGCCAGCACCAGACCTTTGACCACACCACGAACGCGACTGCGCGGTACCAGCGCCGGATCTACTGCACCGACGGAGTGCCACAACGATTGAAGAAACAATACAGGTATCCGTAGCGTGGCCCAGGGGTAGTCCAGTACGGTGATGTCCCGCCAGTTTCCTGAACGTTGTTGCAGTAGCCAGTTGACGCCGCTACCCAGCAGCACCAGCAGCATCATCGGTATCAGCACGGGTGTTGACCGATAACTGAGCAGCATGGCCGCCAGCAACGCAAACACCGACCAGCCGTATTGCCAGGATGACGGGTATTCAGAGCGAAACAGGAAATGTACTGCTGCCAGCAGCAACACTATCCAGCATAAAAAACCGGCCCCTGTCAGCCCGTGCCTGAGCACCAACTGATCGGCTGCTACCCCGAGCCCAACGGCCAGCAGCACCGCAAGACTCGCCCGATTGATACCGTACGCTGATTCCATGTCTGTATGAATCATGTGATAACCGTCCTCATTAAACCATCTCAGGTAAAAGTACTTTGCCCTACAAAGTAGGTGACCAAAAAAACACAGCTATTTTTTCATGGCGGCAATCAATGCCTCCATGTGCGCGACATATTTGTTTAGTGCCTTGCGACCGGACGCACTGAGTCTGTACTCAGTCCTGGGCACACGACCGTCAAACCCTTTGCTGCACTCGATATAACCGGCCTCCTCCAGCTTGCGTGCATGGGTGCTGAGATTACCGTCAGAGATCTCTAACAATGTCTTCAATTCCGTAAAGCTCATGGATTTATGGCTGGCCAGTGCACTGACCAGACCCAGGCGCGTTCGCTCATGAATCAGTTGATCAAGATCGCCACTGCTGCGTGCACTGGCGTCTTTCGTCGCACGGGTGGTCTTGGTTGGACCCGTGTCGCTCCGGGCTGCCCCAGTTTCACTGACTTTCCGACTAACCGCCATGATATCTCCAGATCCAGACGCCAAAAACAATATGCAGTCCACCAAAACCCACTGCCAGAAACAGATCTGCAGGCACCGAAGTAAACAGGACACAGGCGGCCAGCAGCATAAACAGCGCGCCCATCACAGGAATGACCCGTACCGACCAGACACCGGCGGTCATCACGGCTGCACCGTACAATCCAAGCCAGATGCCCGGCAGCAAGCTGACCCGGCCCTGCAAAAAGAACGACAAGGTCAGCAACCCGCCGATGGTCATGGTGGGCAAAAACGACAGCAGCAGTTTGCGGCCACTGGCACTGAATACTGACTTGCCCTGCCGGACGGTCTTGCGCACCAACAGGCTGAACGCGAGCACAGTGGCGATCACCAGTTCCAGCATCCACACCAGCAACCAGGCAGTATCGGATGTCTGCTGTGCCGCCAGCCATGCGGCCACCAATGCCGTCAGGCCGGCGCCTGCATAACCCAGTCCGGACACACCGGTAAACACACTGGCACCTTCCATGGTGTCCCGGATGAAGCGCAGGTTGTCCTCTGCCCGCTGGTTCAGAGACACCGGCGTGGCCGGAGCGGTATGTTTGCTATTGGCTTGCTTCATTGGCAGGCAGCTGTCATTCCGTAATGATGTAAAGTACTTTACCTGACAAAGTTAATTTGTCAACCGTGATGGCGCGAAAGCAGTTCGCCCGGTACCGCCAGCACAGTCTGTACCCAGACAGTTCTGTCAGCGCATCAAGGCCACGGATTTGATCAGCGCAAATACATGTTGGCCGGCAGCCAGCGCCAGCTGTTGCGCTGACCAGGGGGTGATCTCGATCAGCAGCGTTTGTCCGTCCTGCATCACGGTATCAAGCAGGACCCGGTTATCCGGCAGGTCGTGCAACTGTCTGATGGTCACCACCAAGTGATTACGGATACTGATACGCGCCGGGTCGTCCAGCGCAACGCTGACATCTCGGGCCAGTACTCGCAATCGCGTTGGACCGGTGCCAGCTGCATCCGGTGCCTGTACCCGCAATTGCGAGCCTTCCGGACCGAACAAACGCATGCCGTGTTCATCGGCTACGCCCAGTTCACCCTCCAGCACGGAGGATGGCCCTTCATCGGCAAACAGCGGCGATTCCGGCTTTGCCAGGGCCTCTTGCAGCGAGCACTGTTCGTCAGCGCAGCCATCGCGCATGAACACTACCCGATCGGCCAGGCGCTGCACCTCGTCCGGTGCGTGGGTAATCAGCACCATGGGAATGCCCGATGCCTGTGCCAGTCGCGACAGAAAGGGCATGATTTCGCGTTTGGTCTGGGTATCCAGGGCCGCCAGTGGCTCATCCAGCAACAATAGCTGGGGGCTGCACAGCAACGCCCGCCCCAGCGCCACGCGTTGCTTCTGCCCCCCTGAGAGCTCTTCAACCGGTCGTGCCAGTAACGACTCCAGACCTAGCATGGCACTGACGTCAGGCAATTGCAGGCGCCGCAGTGCCGGCGCTGTGCGCCTGTAACCGTAGAGCAGATTGCCGGTCACGGACAGATGGGGCAGCAGGCTGGCTTCCTGGAATACCAGGCCCAGCCGGCGTTTTTCTACCGGCAGCCATTGCGACTCACTCTGCCAGCATTGGTCACCAAACCGGACCTGTGCGCCCCTGACCCGCTCCAGACCGGCGATGATGCGCAGCAGAGTGGTCTTGCCGCAGCCCGACCGCCCAAACAGCGCCGTCACACCCTGCGCCGGCCAGCAAGTATCAACCTCGAGACTGAAGTCGCCCCGTTGCAGCTGAGCCCGAATCTGCAGACTCATACTTTTGCCACCTGAAAGCGGCGATTGATGCTGTACACCACAAACAGCACTGCAAACGAGAACACTACCAATAGCAGGGACAGCCGGTGCGCAGCGGCATAGTTCATGGCCTCGGTGTGCTCATAGATCAGTATCGACAGCACTTTGGTCTCGCCTGGAATGCTGCCGCCCAGCATCAGAATGACACCGAACTCACCCACGGTATGGGCGAAGCTCAGGGTTGCGGCGACGATAAAACCACCGCGGCACAGCGGCAGAATGACGGTAAAAAACCGGTCGAATACGCCAGCGCCCAGAGACGAGGCCACTTCAACATGGCGCCGCCCCAGATTGTTGAATGCTTCCAGCAAGGGTTGCACGGCGAATGGCATCGAGTACAGCACGGAGGCCAGCAGAATCCCCTCAAAAGTAAACGCCAGATGGCTCAGCCCCATGCTTTCCAGGGCACTGCCAATCGGACCACGGGGGCCAAGTGTCACCAGCAAATAGAAACCGAGCACCGTGGGCGGAAGCACCAGGGGCAGTGCCACCACCGTCTGCACTACGACGCGCAGCGCCGATCTGCCACTGGACAGCCACCAGGCCAGTGGGGTGGCGATCGTCAGCAGTATCACGGTGGTAAAAAAACACAGGGTCAGCGTCAGCCGGATGGCCTGCCAGTCGGTTGCGCTCAGCTCAATCATCAACATCGAACCCGTTGTCGCGGAACACAGCGTGAGCGGCAGGCGTTGACAGGAACCGTGCAAAAGCATCAGCAACAAGATTGTCGGCACCACGCCGGGTGACCACAAAACCCTGTGCCAGTGGTTCATGCAGCGCTGCGTCGATCAGTGTGTAACCCCGCGCCGCCAGCTCGGGCTGCATTACCAGCGACAAGGCGACAATACCGACGTCTGCGGCGCCCGATTGTGCCATCTGCGCAACCTGGGAAATGTTCTCGCCGAACACCAGCTTGTCTTCGACAGCACTCCATATGCCGGCAGCCTGCATGGCTTCACGGGCGCGCTGGCCATAGGGCGCCACCGTGGGCTGGGCAATGGCAACACGGCCGATACGTGCAGCGCCCAGGTCCTGTAAGGTCATGGCGGAGGCATCGATGTTGGCGCTCCACAGGGCAATCCTGCCATAGCCGTAAACGCTGGGATCGGACGCAGCAGCGCCTTCGTCGGCCAGGCGCTGCGGAAAGTCCATGTCGGCGGACATAAAAAAATCGAAGGGCGCACCGTTGAGGATCTGGGCCGTCAGCCGTCCCGACGCACCATAGACAACAGAGACTTCGTGATCAGGATTATCAACCCGGTATGCCTGGACCAGATAATCCAGGGTCGGTCGTAATGATGACGCTGCAGCTATCGTCATTTGCTGCGCTGCCGACGCTGAACTAAACAGCACAGCAAACACACTCAGCAGTATGATCTTCGCTCTGCTCATGAAGTGACACCCAGAATGATGTGTGATGCCTTGATCAACGCACAGACCTCAGTGCCTTCCGTTAACCCAAGTTCATCCAGACTCTGCCGCGTGATAATCACTGCCAGGGTGTTGCCACCCGCCAGTGCCAGTACTACCTCGGCATTCACCTCGCCGGACACGATACGTGTCACGCTGCCGCACAGCCGATTGCGCGCCGAGGTGCCCAGTGCATCATCGGCCAGCGCCAGAATGATCCAGGAGGCTTTGATGATGGCCTGCACTTCGCAGCCAGGCGCCAATGCCAGATCCCTGGCACTCTCTCTGGTGACAATGGCGTGCAGGGCGTCACCGCCGGACAGGCGCAAACTGACTTCAGTATTGACGCCACCGTCACGCACACTGTCAACGGTCCCAAGAAGCACGTTGCGGGCACTGCTTCGCATATCCAGCCTCCTCATCAAAGCCAGGGATTTGTCCAGATCGCCCTCGGCCTTCAGCTGACTCATAAACCGATTTTGCAGAGCCTGCAGGCGCGCCAGATCATCAACCACTTTTAATCCGGCAGTGCTCAATTGCGCTCCGCCGCCGCCATGTCCGCCATGCTGACTGTGGACCAGCACCGTGCCGGCCAGATTGTTCATCGCATCCACGGCGTCCCAGGCCGCCTTGTAGGTCATGCCGATTGCTCTGGCGGCGCCACTGATGGAGCCTGTCTCCGCAATGGCAGCCAGCAGTGCCAGTCGTCTCGGCGATATTTCGCCGGCTTCCGTCGTCAGCGACAACGGCGCGGTGAATTCTCCGACCACGGGTTCAGTAGTGTGGGTCATGAAACAGAACTCCACCTGCCATTGGCAGCCATGATATACCAAAGTACATATTGAAAAACATCATATATACCTCGGTATATATTGCAAGCAAATATTGTCTCCGAAAGCGCTACCTGATGGGCGCGGCATAGCCACCCGCGAAATCAGATCCGCCGGTGGCTACCGTTGAGGCAGCCCCCTGTCTGACAGGCGGGCTGCCTGGCTGACAGTCTGGTTGGATCAGGTGAGGGAAAACGTCACATCGGCTTGCGGAACTTGAGGGTCATGCGATCGCTTTCACCGATAGCCTCGTACCGCTCTCTGTTCTCATCGCCCAGCTGCAGCGTCGGCGGCAGTGTCCATACGCCGCTGGGATGATCAGCTGTGTCGCGCGGGTTGGCATTAATCTCCGATGATTCAACAAACTCGAAACCCGCCTCTTGCGCCAGTTCGATGGTGTAGTCCTGGGTGACGTACCCGGTCGTCTCCATCACTTCCATGCTGCTGCCCTCGGGGGCACGATGCTCGACCACACCCAGCACACCGCCCGGCTTCAGGGCCTGATAGAAAGCATCGAAATGCTCCTCCTGTGTGCCCGCCATGATCCAGTTATGCACGTTGCGGAAAGTCAGCACCAGGTCGGCAGAGGCAGCGGGCGCAATCTCCATTTCCGCGGGTGGGTACAGGCGCGTGACAATCGTCTCTTCGTAAACGTCCTGATTGTTGATCAGCTTCTGTCGGAAGCGTTCCAGCGCAGGTGGCTGATAGGACAGGCTGGCGCTGGGGGAGAAATGCGCTGCGTAAAAGGTGCCTTCGTCTTTGAGAAAAGGTGCCAGAATCTCGGTGTACCAGCCGGCGCCGGGCAACACTTCAACCACCGTCATGTCAGGCTCCAGACCAAAAAACATCAGGGTCTCTACCGGGTTGCGATACTGGTTACGCTCAATGTGTGCCTCCACACGATGATCGGCGGTGATCAGCTCGCGCAGACGTTCTTCAACGTCAGCCGCCGCCGACGACGAGGCCGACCAGACCAGACCCATGGCCGCCAGCAAACCGAGTGGGCGTGACAAACTGTTGGTATTGTTTTTCAGTGTTTTTAAATACATGTGTAAACTCCATTTAGCTATGTAAGCGTATTGACCCCGCTCGCCGGGGGCTCCTGATGCACAGAACACCTCACCTGAGGTGACCGTTGCGCTGCTAGGACTATTTCACGCTATCTGAGTGCGTGTTTTCCAGTGCATACACCACCAACCATCGCTCAATGTGTTCTGCCAGGGTTTTCGGAGCATCCAGCGACATTCTTGTCAGCAGGGTCCGATGTGAGCGGGCGCGCCTGGCCGTCAGCACAGATCGAAGCAATGTCGCCAGCTTCCCCGATGGCGTTGCCGTTGCGGCCCGGAGCAGTTTGAGCGCCCTGGTCAGGGTCAGCTCTTCGTCCGTAAAGTCGTGCCCGAACGGAAAGGCCGGAAACAGCTCTCTGTTCTCCGCTATGCTCATCAGCCTGTCAATGTGCTCTGCGGTATTATTCTGCCAGTGACGTGGAAGCACAAAATCGTCAGCCACCTTGCCGGCCTGTTTCGCCTGTCTGAGCAAGGCCGGTTGGAACTGCGCATCGGCGATGCCAATCAGGCGGCAATACACTTCTTCATCGCATAGACCACGCAGGTCAGCAATTCCGTATTCAGTCACTACCATGTCACGGAGGTGGCGGGGGATGGTGCAGTGCGGATAATTGAACACGATATTTGACTGCAACTTACCGTCTTTCTCCCGTGTACTGCGCAGCGTCACGATTGAACGTGCACCGGGCAACTCATGCGCCATGGCTACAAAATTGTATTGCCCGCCCACGCCACTGATCACCCGGCCGTCATCCAGGCCATCGGAGATCGCGGCACCACTGAGCGTGTGCATCATCGCCGAGTTGATGAAGCGACCGTGAGCCCGTTGAGAGACCTTCAGGTGTTGACCACCCAGGCGGTGATCAAACAGATCATTAATAAAATTCACACTGGTCATGCAGATACGGTCACGCTGCGTAGACGGCAGCTTGCGCAGTGCATCGTAAAACGCCCTCGATCCCAGGAAGAAACCGCCATGCATGACCACATCGCCGGCGACCTTGCGGCTCAGCACACCGGCCTCCATCAGATGCAGGAAACCTTCCATCATCATTTCACTGCAACCGTAAAGCCCCGCTTCAAAACGATGTGTGTCGCCCACTTCGGCCACAAATGGAAAGCGCTGACGGATATTCAGCTGTTCGTACACCTGCTGCCAACGTTCATTCTGTGCGTGCCGCATAATCGTGCTGTGTACCAGAGCGGTACCCAGTGACCCGATGCCCACCTGCAATGTGCCACCATCACGCAGCAGAGTGCTGGCATAAAACCCGATAAGATGGTCTTGAGCGCTGACCGCGGTTTGCGGGACTGAAAACAGAGGATAATCGGTATCCGGATCGTCCAGAACCACATCAAACGTGTCTGCAGGCAGCGCCGCATCGAGCCCCATGTAAGGCAGTGTGCGATTGGTCTCTGCCAACAGAGCCACAGGCAAACCTTGCGCCGCTCGTTCCTGCAGCAGCGGGATCAGATCCAGCGTCAGATCAGGGTTACAGCTCAGACTAACGGTTTCAGGCAGTGCTCCCGACATAGTATCCGGGTCAGGTGCCACCATCTGGGCCAGCACATTGATGCCCTGCGCCATCAGGTCACGTACAGCATGCGTGTAGTTGCTGCAGACATAATGCCGCTGTTGCTGTGTCTGGTGCAGAAAATTGCCAGCCTGAAAGAAAAACTCCGACACTCTGACATTGGGCGGCAGTTTGCCGGCGGCGGCATCCCGCGCGTACTCCAGATCGGGAATTTCACCGTAAAGCCGCTGCACAAACGGCTCCAGAAAACGGCGTTCGAGGGAGGTCTTACCCTGCGGTTTCTGCAGCGAAAGCCCGGTGACGATGTGCAGGTTCAGACCGGGGTCCTGCTGTGCGCGCTGATATATCGCATTGGCGAAGCGTAGCGGTTTACCAAGTCCCAATGGCAGACCGAGGACAATCGTGTCGCCGACGCGCTCGATAATCGCATCAACGGCTGACTTCGTGTCTACTGTCACCCCTGGTCCGGCTGTTGCCATCTATTAGCCTCGGTTTCGTTTATGTCACGAAAGTTTCGTGTCAGCCGGCGCGCATCTCATCGGGAAACACGATATTCAGCTCCAGGGTTTCCTCGTTGCCATTTTGTTCAAAGCTGATGGAAATGGCTTCTTCATCGACATGGACATATTTGCGGATGACCGCCAGCAGTTCCTGCTGCATTTTTGGCAGATAGGACGGCTGATTGCGCGAGGCACGCTCGTGCGCCACCAGAATCTGCAGACGCTGCTTGGCAACCGAGGCGGTATTGGTCTTTCGCGACCGGAAATAGTCAAGCAGACTCATCATTTGCCTCCAAAGAGCTTCTTGAACAGCCCCTGCTTTTCTTTCACGATAAACCGCTGCGGCTTGTCCTCGCCCAGGTACCGGGCCACGATATCGCTATAGGCCTGGCCTGCGTCGCTGTCTGTGTCCAGTATGACCGGCGTACCCGAGTTGGACGCATTCAGTATTGCTTTCGATTCAGGCACGACACCCAACAGTTGCAGAGACAGGATCTCCTGCACATCTTCCACGCTCAGCATCTCCCCCTGTTCTACCCGCTCCGGGTTGTAGCGCGTCAGCAGCAGATACTCCCTGATGGGCTCTTCGGCAGTTTCCGCACGTCGCGACTTGCTCGCCAGAATGCCCAGCATGCGATCAGAGTCGCGAACCGAAGATACTTCCGGGTTGGTCACCACAATCGCATCGTCGGCAAAATACATGGCCATGGTGGCGCCGCGCTCGATACCGGCCGGGGAATCACAAACAATATACTCAAAGTCTTTTGCCAGATCCTCCAGGATCTTTCCCACGCCTTCGATCGAGAGTGCGTCCTTGTCGCGGGTCTGGGAGGCGGGCAGGATAAACAGTTCACTGCAGCGCTTGTCCTTGATCAGCGCCTGATTCAGCGTGGCCTCGCCATTAATGACGTTCACCAGGTCATAAACCACGCGACGCTCGCAGCCCATGATCAGATCCAGGTTACGCAGGCCCACGTCAAAATCGATGACCACGGTTTTGTGGCCTCGCAAGGCAAGGCCCATGGAAATCGCGGCGCTTGATGTGGTTTTGCCCACGCCGCCTTTTCCGGATGTTACAACGATAATTCTGGCCAAAATAAGTCTCCAGCGGTGTTGGTTGATACGTAATGGTGCGACTACAGACCCCGGATAATAATCAGCTCATTGTCCAGGCTGATGTGCGCCGGTTTGTGCTGAACGTCTCCGGGAATGTCGTCACGCAGTTTATAGATGCCGGCAATTGAAATGAGTTCCGCCTGCAGGTCCATGCAAAAAATACGGCTGTTGATGTCGCCCTGTACTCCCGCCAGTGCGCGGCCGCGCAGACTGCCATAAACGTGAATATTGCCTTCGGCCATGATCTCCGCGCCGGCACTGACGGTAGCAGTCACGGTAAGATCGCCACTGGCGTAGACGCGCTGCCCCGAACGTACCGGCTGCGTGACTACTCTGTTTTCCTGTGATTTTTCAGCAGCAAGAGCGGATTTATCCAATAATTCGGGGCTTGGTTCAGCGCCAGGTATCTTTATTTCGGAGGGTGCGCCGGAAGGTGCTGAATGTCGAAATATGCCGAGCGTCAAAGCCGCGCGGTTTTGCGCATCACTGCCACCCCGCAGGCCGACAGGCACCATGCCCAACGCACGCAACAGTCCCACGAGCGCCTCCACATCTACAGACTGATGTTGCTCATTGAGCAACTGCAGGTCCATCATGACGGGAGAATCACGAAAAAATTCAGTCGCTTGCGCTATTTTCCCACGCAACGTAGCTTCGATGACGGCAAGATCGTTACTGAAAAACCGCAACGCAGGAATAGTCAGCGACGCGCTTTTAAACTCGAGGGGCGCTTTGGGCGACTCTAAGTGTGTTCTGGGTGACTCGAGCTGTGTTTTCGGTGACTCGATCTGTGTTTTCGGTGAAGAGGCATCAGGCATAAATCGGGAGCTTCTACTACATAAGCGGCCGATAATATTACCACCGGCTTTCCGGAAAAGCACCTGGTGCCGAATGTGCACCCAGTGCGCACCAGGTTCGTAGTAGCACTACCGATCGCACCGCGCGGGCAGCCAGGCTAGTCAGGTGTCTTACTGGTGCTGCTCAGCTTTCTACCGACACGTCCACTGACCAGTTTTGCACCGGTACTGACGCCCCGTTTCCCCTTCCTGATCTGGCTGCGCCAGCCACTTTCACGACGGGCCCCTGCTACCCGTCGCCGGTTCCGCTGTACCCGTTTTGCTTCCTCCAACTCATCGCGCACGGCATCAGCAACGGTGTCCAGGTTCCACACCGATGCGCCGACGCCCACCGGCAGCACTGGGGCACCTGGCAGGTCTTTGGCAATGGCACTGACCGCTGCAGCAATAGTCGCTGTCTCTTATACACATCTGACGCTGCCGACGATCTACTCTGTGTAGA
>CAJXPR010000061.1 GCA_913058135.1 uncultured Gammaproteobacteria bacterium | reverse complement strand
GTCGGCAGCGTCAGATGTGTATAAGAGACAGGCGCTGTAGCGCCCGGCCATCAGCCCGGGCATCATGCCTGAATACCAGGCGTGGCTGTCAGGATTTACCAGCGCGGAGCCGGCAGGCGGTCTGTAGCCACTGTCGAGCCAGCGCCGGAACATGACCAGGTGAGCATGTCCGGCACCGGCCAGTACAAGCGGCAAAGTTGTCGATAAATGACTCAAAAATGTGTGTCCACTGTGCAAAAGCAAGTCCATGATAGAATCCCTGCGCAAGGTCAACCGACCCGCCACAAGCAATTCAAGACCAAGAGGATACCATGTCTGATACCAATACCTCCGCCTGTGTAGACCTGCGCAGCGATACGGTGACAAAACCCACGCCAGCCATGCGACAGGCCATGCTCACCGCAGACGTGGGAGATGATGTCTGGGGTGAAGATCCCACGGTCAGACTTCTGGAACAGACCCTGGCCACCAGGGCGGGCATGGCGGCCGGGCTGTTTATGCCCTCCGGCACCCAGTCCAATCTGGTGGCTTTGCTGACACATTGTGGTCGCGGCGATGAGTATATTGTCGGCCAGCAGGCCCATACCTACAAATACGAGGGCGGTGGCGCCGCGGCCCTGGGCGGCATCCAGCCACAACCGCTGCCAATGACAGAATTCGGCGGACTCGATCTTGCCGAGGTAGAGGCGGCGATCAAGCCGGATGACTGCCATTTTGCCCGCAGTCGGCTGTTGTGTCTGGAAAATACCGTGCATGGAAAAGTGCTGCCGCTGGACTACCTGGCACAGGCCAGAAACCTGGCCACTGCCACCGGGCTGCAACTGCACCTGGACGGCGCCCGCGTCTTTAATGCCGCGGTCGCATCGGGGTGTCAGGTGCAAGACATCACCCGGCATTTTGATACTGTCTCCATCTGTTTATCCAAGGGCCTGGGGGCACCAGTCGGGTCTGTGTTGCTGGGCCCTGCCGAATTTATTGAGCAGGCCCGACGCTGGCGCAAGGTCTGCGGCGGCGGCATGCGCCAGAGCGGCCTGCTGGCGGCAGCCGGACTGCATGCCCTGGAACATCACGTAGAGCGGCTGGCAGATGACCACCGCCGGGCCAAAACGCTGGCGCAGCGGCTGGCCGATGCCGGTTACACCCTGGAGCAACCACAAACCAATATCCTGTTTGTCAGCGTCGCCGGACTGAACCGGGAGCGCCTGGCCCTGTGGTTGGAAAAGTACCATATCAAGGCCGATTGCCTGGGCCGCGACAGCATCAGACTGGTCACCCATCTTGATATCGACGATGCCGGTCTGGCGCGTGCGATTGAGGCATTTGAAACATTTATGAGCGAGGCATAAAAACCATGAAAAACCTGCTGAAACGTATCGTCATCACCATGGCTCTGTTACCGGTGCTGCTGTCCTTCAGCACCGTGCAGGCCGCCCGCGAACCTGCAGACGACGAAAGCATGATTGATGACCCCCGGGTACTGCACCGCAGTTATGTGTTTGAACCCACCGGAGAAACACTGCCCTATGCTGTTTTTGTTCCCAGCAGTTACCGCGCCGGCGCGCCGGCCCCGCTGGTTGTTTCACTGCATGGATTGGGCAGAACCTATGACTGGCTGATGGGCTACGAAGGGTTTCTGGATTACGCGGAGGAATACGGATTTATCGTTGTCACACCCCTGGGGTATGTCCGACGTGGCTGGTACGGCTCCCGCCCGACCGAGAACCCGGAACACGCTGAACGGAGCGAAGCCGATGTGATGAACGTGATAGCCAGGGTCAAGGATGAATTTTCTGTCGATGAGGAACGCACCTACCTGTGGGGCCACTCCATGGGCGGCGCCGGTACCTACCATATCGCTGTCAACAACCCCGGCATGTTCGCAGCACTGGCTGTCGCCGCGCCGGCGCCGCATCCGCAGCAGTCCCCCACCATGCTGTCCGAAATCAGGGACACACCAATACTGGTGATCCAGGGTACCGAAGACGAACTGGTATCGGTGGAAATGACCCGACACTGGGTGGCCGCCATGCGATCAATCGGCATGCCGCATGTATATGTGGAACTTGACGGTGCGGACCACACCAATTTTATAGCCCGTGACCGGGCCAATATGAGAAAGGTGGTCAACTTCTTTGATACGGTTGGTGCCCGCCGCTGATACGCACTTGATCTGCGTTTAACGGATTATGAAGCGGGTTCGGATTCTGGTTCAGCAAAAATGCCCAGATCCCTGACCCGGTCAAAATAACCGGTGACACGCAGATCGATGACAATTTCACCATCGCTATCGTTGCGGTAGTACCAGCCATGCTCGCCGGTCACCGGCGCTACCAGACTGCCGAAGGAACTCATGCCCTGCTGCTGTTTTCGATGGGATTGAGTGGGGTATCAGTGCAGCAGGTCGCCGCGATCCTGGAACAGCAATGCGATCTCTGCGGCGTCGAAGCGATAATCGGTGCCGCAGAACTCACAGGCGATACTCACTTCGCCCTGCTCAATGACAATGCTGTCCACTTCTTCCTTGCCTATCGAGACCAGCGCTTTGGCAGTGCGCTCGCGCGAGCAACTGCATTGGTAATGAAACTGCCGGCGAGGGTACAGCTTTACCGTTTCCTGATGGTACAGACGGTGCAGCAGTTCCTCATTGTTCAGTGCCAGCATCTCACTGGTAGTCAGGGTCTGTGCCAGCGTCAGTAGATGCTGCCAGCGTTCTTCGCGCGCCTCGGCATCTGCCGATGCTGCGCCGGGCAGTTGCTGCAGCAGAAAACCACAGGCCTGCTTTTCATCAACGGCAAAACAGAACCAGCTCTCCAGTTGTTCGGATTGCTCAAAATAGGTCTGCAGGGACGCCGCCAGCGATCCGCCTTCCAGCGACACAATACCCTGGTAGGGATCAGACCGACGCGTGTCGACAGTAATCACCAGCAGGCCTTCTCCGGTCAGGGCATCAAAATCCACGCTCTCCGGCACCTTGTCAAAACGGGCGATACCACGAACGGCGCCTTCGCTGGTGCACTCGGACATGATCAGATTCAACTCGCCGTCACCGCGGACCTGCAACACCAGCCGCCCGTCGTACTTAATTGCCGAGCCCAGCAATACCGCAGCCGCCAAAAACTCGCCCAGAAGATTGCTGACAGCTGGCGGGTAGGCGTGGTTGCTGACGGTACTGGTGTAGCTGTGTGTCAGTCGGACAATCTCGCCACGCACATCGGCGTCTGCGAACAGGAACCGCTGACAGATATCAGTCGATGGACTGGCGGGTTTGGAAGAATTTGAATCAGACATACGATTTCCTGTGCAAGCAGATTGCTGGTTTGCCGTCCATTTTACGCACGCTGGGCATCGATTGCACTGATTGCCAGGGCAACTGATTGAAAACTGCGAACCCTTGCGGCAAGATTGGGGGTTTAGCGGACCAGGCACCACGGTGATCTCCTGAACATGACTGACTCCTTGAGCACCCCGACAGCACCAGCCCAGCACCGGGCTCTGTTGACTGGCATCACTCTGGCACTGCTACCCGTGGCGGGCCTGGCCCACGACATGACCGAGACTGCCCGCGAACGCATGGCCTCAGGCGGTCACCTGGAAGTGATGTGGACCGGCGCAGAGCACATGCTCAGCGGCTATGATCACCTGCTGTTCCTGCTCGGCGTGATGTTTTTCCTCAGCCGTTTTATCGATATTCTCAAATTCGTCACCGCCTTCACGATCGGCCACACTATCACGTTGATCGCCGCCACTTATGCCGGCATCACCGCCAACCACTATCTGATTGATGCCGTGATTGCAGTGACCGTAGCCTATAAGGGCTTTGAAAACCTGAACGGCTTCCGGCGCTGGCTGGGCATCAATGCGCCCAATCTGCTGCTGATGGTATTTATCTTTGGCCTGATCCACGGCTTCGGTTTGTCCGCCAGGCTGCAGGCGGTAACGCTGGCCGAGGACCCCGCTCTGTTGAGCAAGATTCTGCTGTTCAATGTCGGCGTCGAATTCGGCCAGATTGCCGCCCTGATGGTGATGGCATTTGCCATTCGGGCATGGCAACGGGTCAGCGGCTGGACACTGTTCAGCCGGATCGCCAATATCGGCCTCATCATCGCCGGTATCGGTCTGCTGATATTTCAGCTTTACGGGTTTGCGCAGGAACGCAGCGCGCCAGACATCAGCTTCAATATCTTCAGCGATCGTGAGCAGATGATGGGTCAGGTGTTGGACAATACTGGCGCCGGGCTGGCAGACACCGACCTGCTGATACGGCGGGCAGAATCCAGCGTCACGGACGCCACCCGCCTGACCACCGACAGCCAGGGCTGGTTTGTGTTCAGCGGACAGCTTGACCAGACCTATGAGGTGCAAACTGTCGATGGCGGAGCGTCTATCGAGATCACCCTGGGGAGTGTTGCAGACGCGCACCTGCACGAACTGCATATCCCGTTCTATGTGTACGTCGCCATTGCGCTGCTATTATCCGTGATACCGGCCAACGCCCTGCGTCGACGGCAATTGCCGGCTTAGCACCGACGCCCGTACAACATTGTGAATCAGCTTTTCGCCTGCAGCATCGGCCAGGGTCAACAGTGATTCCGGGTGGAACTGCACAGCGCTCCACGGTCTGTTCAGATGCTCGATGGCCATGACACACTGGTCATCTGCACTGCGCGCGGTCACGGCAAATTCCGCAGGTACCTGTCCCGCATGGATTGAATGATAGCGGCCCGCGCTGAAGGGGCTGTTTATCCTGCGAAACAGATCGCTGCCGTCGTGCACAATGGACGACGCGCTGCCGTGTACCGGGCGAGGCAACAGCGCCAGGGTGCCGCCTGCGTATTCAATCATGGCTTGCAGGCCAAGGCAGACGCCAAAGACCGGCACTCCGGTTTGCTCGCACAAGGCCAGCGTAGCCTGACAGTCAAAGTCCGCCGGCCGTCCCGGGCCAGGTGACAGCACCACCAGATCGAATACCTCACTGCTCAGCGCCTGACGTGCCGCCGGTGGCCGCAAGGTCTGCAGCTCGACGCCGGCGGCTCTGAAGCCAGCCGCCAGGGTGTGCACAAACGAGTCCTGATGATCGATCATTAACACACGCAGTCCGGCGCCGGGGACGGAGTTTTGGGCGCGCTCAACAGCATGCTTTGAGGGCGGTATCGCTGCTTCCGCTTGCAGCACTGACAACAGGGCCGATGCCTTCAATCGGGTCTCCTGTTCCTCTGCCAGCGGATCGGAATCCTGCAGCAGGGTGGCTCCCGCGCGCACTCGAGCCACGGCCTTGTCGATATGCACCGTGCGTATGGTCAAACCGGTATCCATCGAGCCATCAAAGCCGAGTCGACCAAACGCACCGCCATACCAGCGGCGCGGCGTTTTTTCGTGATCCTCTATAAATTGCATGGCACGCTGCTTGGGCGCGCCGGTGACAGTGACGGCCCAGGTGTGCGATAAAAATGCATCCAGCGCATCAAATCCTTTTTGTAACCGACCCTGCACATGATCAACGGTATGAATCAGTTTTGAGTACAGTTCCACCTGACGCCTGCCCACGATGCTGACACTGCCCGGCACACAAACCCTGCTCTTATCATTGCGGTCTACATCCGTACACATTGACAGCTCAGCTTCGTCCTTGGTCGAATTCAGCAGCTCCCGTATGTGGTCAGCATCTTCCAGTGCGTCCCGACCTCTGGCGATTGTTCCTGATATCGGGCAGGTTTCCACCACGTCGCCCAGCTTCAGGTCCGGGCGCACCCGCACAAACATTTCCGGCGATGCGGACACCAGGTATTCCTGGTCGCCCAGGTTAATGAGCGCGGCATACGGCGCAGGATTGGTGGCGGCCAGTCGGCGGTAAATGGTTGACGGCAGGCAATGCAGCGGCGTCGAGAAAGTCTGGCCTGGTACCACCTCGAACAGGTCGCCGCAACTGAACCTTTCCCGCGCTTTATCGACGACGGCCGCGTACTCGCCGGGTTCGTGGTCGCTGGTGACCGTCGGCAGCTGTTTGTGCAGCGGTGATATGCCGGCTTCAGCTGTTGCCGCCTGACCTGGCGCCACCTCAGTGCCACGTCGTCGCAGGCCACCGGTAGTATGCTGCTCGCCTTTGTCGTCGCGGCACACAAACTCGTAACGATGGATGAGGCCAGCACCGGTCTCACTGTCCACCGACAGGATCTCATCGGGCAGGTACAGCACCAGATCGCGCTGCCCGGAGGGTCGTTCAAGTCGATGCTGTACCGCTTCGAACTGGAACGCCAGATCATAGCCAAAGGCGCCGTACAGACCCAGCAGGCTGTCTTGACCACGCCCTTGACCACCTGCTTGAACACTGGAATGTGCAAAGGAAAAATGGCCAATCAGTTGCCGGAGCACCGAAAACACACTGGGCTGCCGGGTACGCATTTCTTCGGGGAAAAAGTCGGCCGAGTCAGCAATGCGGCACACCAGTTCGGTAGCGCAGTGCGACTGAATCTGGAAGTCATGAAGGTCCGTAGCCAAGGCCCGGCGGCACTCATGCAGCAATAGCTCGCCACGGGCATTGAGCGCCTTGATGTGAACTTCGCGCTGGCTCGCAGTAACCTGCAATGGCGGGTTAACAAAGACCTGTTCATGGCGGCGATAACGACCTGGATAGTCAACACCACAAACCATGGCCATGCCCAGCTGATTATCCAGCATGGTCAAACGGCGGGACATTTCCAAAATGCCGTCACAGGATTGTTGCTGATGCGACACACTGACACCGCCGGCAGTGGTAAAACGGGTCTGGCTGAGATGATTCACGTTGTTTCCTCTCGTATCAGAGAGGCTGCACCCGGAGCTTGGGCGACGTTGGAATCAAGAGATAATCACACGAATGGAGCAGGATTTTTTATCAAGACACAGGCCGCCTTCCTTACGGGGGCAGCCTGAAAAAGACGATGATCAGTGGATCTGATCGTTGTTTTCCTGGCGGCCCTTGTTGGTAAACCACCAGAAATACTGTGTTTGAATGTTCATGGGATGTAATGATGCGCCGGTCACAGCCGGTTTGTCAACCCTGCCCCTGCGCATCGCGATCAGCCGTACAGTGTCCTGTAAACCTGAACGAAGTATTCCATTTCCTCGGGTTTTGCCATACTGACCCGCGCCCAGTCGAGCATGGGCGGGAAAGGCCGGCCGATCAGAATACCGGCTTCGCGCATGGCGGCGCTGACTTCGTTGATATCGCGGCCGGTATGAATGAAGGTGAAGTTGGCATGCGACTTGATATAGCGCAGTCCCAGCTCATCACACATGCCTTCTACAACGTCCAGTGCCTTGCGGTTCTGGGTAAGCGTATAACGCTGGAACTCCAGATCCTGATAGCTGGCCAGCGCAGCGCGTGCGCCGGCGATATTCAACTGGCCGGTCATCTTGCGCTGCATGTCGGCGATATGATCGGGGTGTGAATAGGCAAACCCGATTCGGAGGGCGGCCAGTCCGTGAATCTTGGACGCGGTGCGTGAGACAATAATATTTTTATGCCCGTCACGTATCAGGCCAAGCATCGACTCGTAGGCCGGGTCGTCGACAAATTCGTGGTAGGCCTCGTCAACGAATACCATGCGATCACGTGACACCTCCAGCACAAAGTCGCGCAGCGCTTGCCTGTCGATCAGATTGGGTATGGGGTTGTTGGGATTACACAGATAAACCAGGGTGGTGTCCGGACGAATTGCGTTGTACATCGCCTGCAGGTCGGTTTCCATATTGGCGTTGACCGGCACTCTGATCAACTCCGCGCCAAAGTTATCAGCGTAGCTGATCAGGCCCCCGAAAGTGGGATCCGGGCAAACCACGGAGCCTGGCGTCAGACTTGCCATCAGCCCGCCGACCGCCAGGATTTCACCCGAACCAGAACCAATGGCAATATTGTCCTGCGAAATATCTTCCAGCTCCGACAGGTGGGCAATCAGGTCGCTGCCGTGGTTCAGGTACTTGTTGGCATCAATCATGGCGTCAGCGATCGCCTGACGCGCGATCTGCGAGGGTCCGTACGGGTTTTCATTGCTACTCGCGCGAATCAGGTGATCCGGCCTGGGGATGGCCGCCAGTGCACTGTTGAGAAATTTCAGGGAAGGCGTGAACGGCGTGGCGGGAATGCCCCGCCATACGCTATCTGCCAGTCCGGCGCCCAGAAACGCCGCCCCGCCCAACAACAATTTCCGCCTGCTGATTGTACCTGTCATGTCAGTTATCTCCGGTCGCAGTTGTCTGATGAATCGTTCAACGTGCAAAGGCGTTGTGCTTAGTCATGCTTAGTCATGCGTAATGCAATTTCCAAACCATCGGACACCAACCGGCCTGACAGGCGTCGGATTACCAGGCGATTGGTGAACCGTCGTAGGCAAAAAAGAAGCCACTGTTCACCGGACGCGCCTCTTCAATTACCTTCAGCAACCCGGTGACACTGGTGTTGGTGTCAATCAGGGCATTGGGTCCACCCATATCGGTCAGGACCCAACCGGGGTGTAGAGTCAAAACAATAAACTGTTCCGGCTGCAAGTCAATTGCCAGTGACTTCACGGCCTGATTTAGTGCACTTTTGGCCGTGCGGTACAAATATGAGCCACCACTGCCATTGTCACTGATGGAACCCATCTTGGAGCTGATGAAGGCTAGCCGACGCTCGGTGCCTTTGCGCAGGTTGGGTAGCAGCGCCTGGGTCAGCAGCACGGGTGCAATCACATCAACCAGCATGACATCAACCCAGTCGTTTTCACGCAATGAGCCCAGGTTTGCATCGCGCGGACCGTATATACCGGCGTTATTGATCAGTACATCAATGGCATCCCCATTCAGCGCATCAACCAGCACCTGACGCGACTCTGCACTGGCCAGATCCAGTGGCAGCACGCGCAAGGCGCTGTTGGCCTGTTGCAACTGTCGCAGTTCGGGGACGTTTTCCGGGTTTCGGCAAGTTGCCACGACATCATGGCCCTGCGCCAGCACCTGCTTGACAAACTCCAGCCCGATGCCGCGATTAGTGCCCGTGATAAGATACTTCGCCATTAAACTAACCTCTTGATTCAACTTGATATATGCCGGCATACCAGGCGCCGGCCAGTGCCAGCTCTAAAGTACCACTTTGTTCGCCTGCTGTCAGGTCAACGCAAATACATGGGCGCCGGACGTGCATCAGCGTTGCTGGTGTGACTTCAACCAGCAGAGTGTTATAAACTCCAGGGCAGCGCAGAAATCACAACGATAGGGGCTCACCATGAAAAGACTGTCACTACCCGTTCACCTCACCAGGCTGGTGTTGCTCGGTTCAACACTGGCTGCACTGGCATTTGCACCTTCGCTGTACGCCCAGGAGCGCGACCTTGATCGCGCCAGTCCGGGAGAGGTCGGCCTCAGCGCAGACGGAATCAATGATCTCGCTGACGCCATGCGCAAGGAAGTAGACGAAGGCAACCTGGCGGGCATCGTCACCGCCCTGATGCGTAACGGTAAGCTGGTGCATCTGGATGCCTATGGCTATCAGTCGATTGAAGAAGAGGAACCGGTTTCTGAAGACACCATTTTCCGCATCTTCTCCATGACCAAACCCGTTACCAGTGTCGCCATGATGATGCTGCTGGAAGAAGGCAAGTTTTCCCTGGACGATCCGGTTTCCCAGTATATTCCCGAACTGGCCAACCTTGAGGTCGCCATCGAAGACGGCCCGGGCGGTTTCCCGGTCACCGAACCGGCCACGCATGAAATGACCATTCGTGAACTCATGTCACACACAGGAGGCCTGACCTACGGTCTGTTCTCGCGCTCCCAGGTTGATTCGCAGTACGTGGCCGCCAACATCCTCGACACCGAGGGCACACTGCAGGACATGATCGACAAGCTTGCCAATATACCGTTGCGCCAGCAACCCGGCACGCTTTGGCATTACAGTGTCTCGGTCGATGTGCAGGGCCGGCTGGTGGAGGTGCTGTCCGGCATGCCGTTTGACGAGTTTCTGCAGGAACGCATTTTTGAACCGCTGGGCATGAACGACACCGGCTTTTATGTACCGGAAGAAAAACGCGACCGTTTCGCCACCATGTACATGTCTGGTGCCAACGGCCTGGTGGCACCCAATGACGGATTTGGCGGCGATTACCTGGCGCCCATTACGTTCCCAAGCGGCGGTGGCGGGCTGGCGTCCACCATCACCGATTACATGCGCTTCACCCAGATGCTGGCCAATGGTGGAGAATTCAATGGTGTGCGTCTGCTCAACGAAACATCAGTTGAGGCCATGCGCAGCAACCAGCTGCCCGTTGGCATGGACGAGATTCCCGGTTATCCCGGCAACCAGTTCGGCCTGAACTTTGCCATTGTTACTGACCCTGCGCGCAATGATGGCGTCAGCGAGGGCAGTTACTGGTGGTGGGGTATCGGCGGCACCTGGTTCTGGATAGATCCAGTGGAAGATCTGGTGTTCATCGGCATGATCCAGAATCGCAACCTGGGATACGCCCGGCAGCTACAGGGCATCAGCAAGCGCATGGTTTACGGTGCCATTGAGGACTGACAGCGGTTGGCTGTTCAACGGCGCAGGATCATCAACCAGCGACCGATATTGAGTATATTGGCGAGCGCACCGGCAAAGTAGGTCAGCGCAGCGGCTTTCAGAACTTTCTGAACGCCGCTTTGCTGACCCGCTGAAATGTACTCGCCGTCAACCAGGATAGGCAACGCCTTATTAAAGCTGGCATCCCATTCTTCCGGCAACACAATCAGATAGGCCAGCGCGCCCAGCAATTGGAATAGCACGCTGAGACCAATGACGATGCTGACGGCAATGGGCGAACGCAACACCAGCCCCGCCACCGGCACCGACACCATCAGTGCCACGCCGATCTTGCTGAACCTGGCCGCCATGGGCATGTATTTTTTGCGCAGCTCGAAAATGGCTTCATTGCGGTGAAACTGGATCGCATGACCGACTTCATGCGCGGCCACCGCGACCGCTGTTATGGACTTTCCACTATAGTTGCTGGGGCTTAGCCGGACCGCCCGAGCCGCCGGATCAAAATGGTCCCGACCTTCGTCAGTAGTTTCGACAACAATACCATCAAGTTTGAAGCGTGACACCAGGTGCTCAGCCAGTTCGCCGCCAGTTCCGGCCAGGGTGGGATCATCACGGTGATGTTTTTTCATCACGTGCTTAACCCACATCTGGGGAAAAAACGCCAGCACTGCCAACAACAGGCCAAGCACCAGCAGGATCATGATCAGAATCCGCGCAGGCTGGCGTATCGATCTCGATGGAAACTGGCATCACCGAGGGTCTGCTGGGCAACACGGGCCCTTTTCAGAAAAAAGCCAATATCAAACTCGTCGGTCATGCCGATGCCACCATGCATCTGTATGCCTTCGTTGCTGACCAGCATATACACTTCCGATAATTTCGCCTTGCACATACTGGCCAGTGCCGGTATGTCCTCGGCTTCATCACCTCGATCCAGCTCATGCAAGGCCTTTAATACCAGCGATTTGCATAACTCGATTTCCGAGTACATGATCGCAGCCCGATGCTGCAGGGCCTGAAAGGCGCCAATCGGCACACCAAACTGGCTGCGCTGCTTGAGATATTCCACGGTGCGTTCGAAAACTTCCTGCACGCCACCCAGCATCTCGGCCGCCAGGCCGATACGCCCGATATCCAGCGTCCGGCATAATGCCGGCCAACCCCGGTTTTCCTCGCCCAGCAACGCATCATCCGGCACTTCAACATCGACAAAACTGATATTCCCGGCGTTGCGACTGTCGACCATGTTTAACCTCTGCACATCGACACCGACACTGTTGGCGTCCACCATAAACAGACTGATGCCGTCCTGACGTCCGGTTTCGCCTTCAGTGCGGGCAACCACGATGAACTGGTCGGCGACATGGGCATCCAGCACAAAGTCTTTCTGCCCATTGAGTATGTAACCGGACCCGGTTTTGACAGCCTTCAGCTCGATATGCAGCGGGTTATGGATAGCTGTCTCTTCAAGGGCCAGCGCGATTATCGTCTCGCCGTTGACGATATCAGGCAACATTTCCAGTTTTTGTGCTTCGCTGCCCGCGATATTGATCAACGTGGCGCTTAGCAATACCGTTGATACCAAAGGAGTCGGTACCAGCGTACGTCCTGTTTCCTCCAGCACCAGCCCCAGCCCGGAATAACCAAAGCCAAAACCACCATAGGCTTCAGGAATAGCCATGCCAGCCCATCCCAGCTCAACCATGGCCTGCCAAAGTTCAGTCGGGTAACCAGTGGGGTCCTTGCTGTCCCGGATACGGCGCAGCACAGCCACTGGCGCCTTTTCGCGGCAAAAGTCGCGGGCCGACTGCTGCAGCATGACCTGATCTTCATTCAATACCAATGACATGTTTTACGCCTCCGCTGCTTTTGCGCTGTCAACACGTTTACCGCCACCAGCACTTTTCTGGCCGGCCCCATGGCCAACCATAGCCGTCATGTCCGGCAACCCTAACACGCGTTTGGCGATCACGTTGAGTTGCACCTCATAAGTGCCACCTTCTATTGAGTTGCCCTTAGAGCGCAGCCATTGCCGCGCAACCGCCAGCTCCTGCTGATCAAAGTCACTGCCGTCTTCGGTCAACGACTCCCAGCCCAGCGCCTGCGTCCCTGCTGCCTGCAAGGCAAGCTCGTAACGACGCTTGTTGAGCTCACAACCATAATTTTTGAGCATGGATGAAGTGGCATTCGGCCCCCGGCTTTGTTTGGCCTCCTGCGCCGAACGCTGGGAGGTCAATGCAAACGCCTCGCTGTCGATCCTGAACTGAGCGATCTGATCACGCAGCACCGGGTCTGACAGCTCCACGATGTCGCCGCGATAAAGCATCGCAGTCTCGGCCAGATTATCCGCCAACCCGCCCCGGTTGTTGCGCCCGCTGCTCAGGCCGAAACCGGAAATCATGGTGCGCTCATGCTGGAGCAGGCGCTTGGCGATGGTCCAGCCATCGTTAAGACGGCCCACCAGATTGCCAGCCGGCACCCTGACGTCATCAAAAAATGTTTCACAAAAAACCGAATTGCCACTGATCAGTTTGATGGGTTTGGTGCTGACACCGGGGCTGGCCATGTCAAACAGAATAAAGCTGATGCCGCTATGTTTGGGGGCTTCAAAATCTGTCCTCACCAGACAGAATATCCAGTCGGCCTGATCTGCATAGGAGGTCCAGATCTTGGAGCCGTTGATGATGTAGTCGTCGCCATCCAGAATGGCTTTGGTGCCCAGTCCGGCCAGGTCGGAGCCAGCGCCCGGCTCGCTGTAACCCTGACACCAGCGAACCTCGCCACGCACAATTTTGGGGATATGTTCCAGCTTCTGTTCATGCGTGGCCATTTCCAGCAACACCGGCCCCAGCATGCTGATACCAAAACTGACCAACGGTGGGCGTGCCCTGATGCGCTGCATTTCCTCAGCCAGAATCAGGCTTTGTGCCTTGTCCAGTCCGCCGCCACCGTATTCCTGCGGCCAGGTCGGTGTGGTCCAGCCTTTATCGGCCATGCGCTCCAGCCACACCTTGCTGTCAGGGTTCCTGAATTCTGCATTGCGCCCGCCCCACACGGTTTCGTCCTCGGGCATGGGTGTACGCATGGAGGCCGGGCAGTTCGCCTCCAGCCAGGCGCGGGTTTCCGCGCGAAAGGTTTCCAGATCGTGCAAGACACACCTCCGTTTTCACCATCGGTAATTGCTTCAGTTGCGCTGAAGTCTAACAAGCAACATGCCGAAACACTATGAAAAAACAGGGTCAAAATCAATGAAATTGATAGCCGAAAGACAGCTAATACCTGACCGTGATGATCGGGCAGCCTCTGTTCAAACCTGAACGCCTCTAGCGCATCAAACCCAGCCATCTCGGTAGTCGGCCATCAATAAACATCAGGCCGACAAAGATCACCAGCATGCCAAGAACGTGCGATGGCAATATCACTTCGCCCAGGAACAGCAGGCCCAGGATGATCGCTGATACCGGTGCAATCAGCGTCGTCGTGGAGAAGTTGGTGGCACCTACCAAAGGCAGCAGGCGGTACATGATCTGGAAGGTAAACGCCGTGGAAATCAGGCCAATCGCCAGCGCCGCCATCCAGGTCGTTGGCAGCACCATTCGCGGCACTCCTTCGACCAGCAACGCCACCGGCAGCGATGCTACTGCCGCGCCGGTCAGTGCAATCGACGTTAACGCGGTTGGCTCCACTTTCTGGAAACTGCGCGCGACATTCAATGCCAGGGCATAACACAAGGTTGCCAGCAGACAGGCGGCGATCGCCCACAAGCGGCTGTCACCACCCTCACGCAGCGCCGGTGATGCAAGTATGGCCACGCCAGTAAACCCGGCGACGACACCAATCGTCTTGGTCCAGGTAATGCGCTCGCCATTGACCCAGAATTGCGACACCAGCACCGTCATGATGGGTGTCAGCGCATTGACAATGGCCGCCACTCCACTGGCCAGATCGGCCTGGGCCATTGGAAACAGCGCGAAAGGAATTGCGTAGTTGAGCACACCGAGCATGCCCAGCTTGAGCCAAAGGACCGGATCACTGGGCACCGGCTTGCGCATGGCAAACAGAAACAACCAGCAACCCAGGGCACCGATACTCACCCGTAGCGCCGTCACCCACAGCGGCCCCAGTTCCCGAATGAGCAATGCATTGAATATAAATGAACCGCCCCACACTGCCCCGAGGAACAATATCCAGAACCACTCACGCAAGGTCATATCACCAATCTCTGTTGTCCGGAAACCGGCGCATTATGCACTTGTATGAGCGGTGTTACAAAGCATCATCAGCCACAACGCCCTCAGCCATCGTGTTTTTTATTAATCCAGCGATACTCTATGTACGTTCCCGCAATAACAAACAACAGCAAAGGGATCAGCGGCACACCTGCTACATAAACAACGATTCCGATTATCCCCACCAATATGGAACCGAACATAGTCAAGGTCCTTCTGAATTACCTGGTACATAACAGAGCCAACGATTTACAAGCTTGAGTAGCTCTTCAAACAAGCTATTTATACAATATTCATGCAGGACATACCTGTGAGTGCTATAGAACCATTGAATACATGATTACGATTTTCCTGAGGCTCAAACGCACCATTGGTAAACGAAATCATTATTCACTCAAACTGGCGTTTCAGACAAACTTACATGGAGGTTGATATGCGAGAACTAGACAACTCAGAAATTGCACAAGTCGATGGTGGCAACCCTTTAGCCGGCGGCGTCATAGGTGGCGTCGCAGGAGGCGTGACGGCGTACTCCGAGGGCGGCGGCGCAGGGGAAGTTATCATGGGTGCCACCACTGGATTTGCGACCGGTTTTTTCGGTGGTGTCGCCTGGGCTGCAAGGAGCGTCTATTATGGCGCTGTCACCGTAGGCATGGCCGTAGTCGGCGGTGGCGGAGGCTGGGTTGACTCAGACAGTTAGGTCACGAGCGATATAATTATGAATACTCTAACAGCGCTATTGGACACCCTGCCAACGTTGTTTTCCATGCTGAATGGCGTAGTTGTTGCCACCCTGGCAATCATCGTTATTCCCAGGTATCTGCGGGAAAAACATA
Organism: uncultured Gammaproteobacteria bacterium; assembly: GCA_913058135.1. Classification (GTDB taxonomy): domain Bacteria; phylum Pseudomonadota; class Gammaproteobacteria; order Pseudomonadales; family Pseudohongiellaceae; genus Pseudohongiella. The sequence continues at coordinate 7,058 of CAJXPR010000061.1, read as the reverse complement.
CGGGTAGATATATCGGTTTCCGCGAAAGAGCGTTACTGGGGATATACCTGGGATGGGCAATATTCAGCGGGGTAATAATTGTTTCGAGATTCGGAACTTCAATTGAAGCCCTGCTTCGTACTTTGGTGACGTCTCTCATTCCTTTTTTTGCGGCACTCGTCTGGGTCAAACTGACAGATGTGATGGGCTGGGACAAACTCCGACAAATTCGGAGATAGATTGCTTTTTAAATGATACGCGACTCCAGGAAACAAGTCGGGAGTCGCGTACCTTTAAATCAATTCACAATCGCCTGATTCACTACATTGTGAAAACCTTCACGTATGCGGATATGCGAATAGGGTCTGATCTGCGTCAGTACAATTGCCACCAGCTCTTCGGCCGGATCAATCCAGAACAGGGTACCGAATGCCCCGCCCCAGGACACTGAGCCTTCTGTATCCGACGTATGCGCAACTGCCCGGTCCAGTACCACTGAGTACCCCAGTCCAAAACCCATGCCCGGTCCGCTCAGCCACAATGGAAGGTCGCCTGTGTGATTGGCGAATATCAGCTCCACTGTCTTCGGTCCCAGTAGACGCACACCATCCAGCTCACCGCCGTTCAGCATCATCTGCTGGAAACGGATATAGTCATGAGCGGTTGACACCAGCCCGCCAGCACCCGAGAAGAACGTTCTTGGCTCAGCCACGTAACGGCTGTTGGCGTCACCTACTTCAGTCAACATCATGCGATTATCATCGTCAGGGTTCGGGCCATAGAGTGTGGCAAACCGATCGACTTTTTCCGGCGGCAGATAAAAATGGGTATCGGGCATTTGCAATGGTTCGAATATCCGCTCCCGCAAAAAGGTATCCAGATCCTGACCGGAGATCACCTCCACCAGACGCCCCACGACACTGGTGGCTGCGGAGTATTCCCAGCGCGTGCCGGGTTCATAGCGCAGCGGCAGGGTCGCCAGACGCTCAGTCCAGCTGGCCAGGTCTTCATCGCCCTGTACACGCGACACTTCGGAATACCGGGCAATGTCGCCCCGGTAGCTGTTCATCAGGCCGGCAGTATGCGTCAGAATATGGGTGAAACTGATCGGTGTCTGCGCTGGCTCCAGGCGTGTGCTGCCATCAGCGTTCTCCACCTCAATCATCATGTCACTGAATTCCGGTAACCAGTCGGAAATCGGGTCGTCCAGCTGAAACCAGCCTTCCTCATACAGCATCATCAGTGCCACCGAGGCGATCGGCTTGGTCATGGATGCCATACGGAAAATGGTATCCGTGGTCATCTCCTGCCCACGCTCGACATCCTTCATGCCTTGCGCCCTGAAATGCACAACTTTGCCCTGCCGCGCTACCAGCGTGACCGTACCGGCAACCATTTCATTGTCTATATAGCGTTGCATGAAGTCATCGATACGCGACAGCCGCTGAGCAGACATGCCCACGCTTTCCGGTTCTGCCATCGGCAGACCGGAGGCCGGTGTATCCGCTGATGCGGAGAAAGACAGGCTGAACAGGATCGGGATCAGGTACTTGATTATCGGCATTTGGCGGCCCCCGTTTATTGTTTTAATCGAACCATCAGTATACACGAATGCCGGCATGCAGCAGCACGCAGCAGCGCATGGCAGAAGCGAGGCTATGTCTGCGCGTCAACGCCTGTTGCGCCATTGCCCGACAGCCGCACACAATTGCGCCCACTGTGCTTGGCATCATACAGTGCAGTGTCTGACGCATGGACCAATTGATCCAGTTGCTGCTTGCCATCCCACTGCGCAACGCCCAGGCTGATCGTCACGCGGATACTCTCTTGCTGATACCGGACCTCAAGGTCCTCTATGGTGTGCCGGATACGCTCGGCAATGCTGGCCGCCTCTTCCAGGTCTGCACCAGGCAACAGCAACAGAAATTCTTCGCCCCCGTAGCGACAGAACAGGTCCATCGGCCGCAATACCGCAGCGACAGGTGCGACTATGCTTCGCAACACCAGATCCCCGGCATCATGCCCCAGTACATCATTCACTTTCTTGAAGTGATCCAGATCAAACATGATGGCAGACACTGGTGTACCTTCTCGCTGCATCTGCTGCAGGATTCGCATGCCGTTTTCATCAAAGGAGCGCCGGTTGGCGATACCTGTCAGGAAGTCCGTGGATACCAGCGTCTGTAGTCTCTCATTGGCAGTATTCAGCTCTGCGTTCGCTCGTGCCAGTGACGAGGTCCGTTCCAGAATACGCTTTTCCAGCTCCAGATTCTGTTGACGAATTTCAGCCAGTAATACCGACAACCCAATCGACACAACAGCCAGGATGGCCAGGAACTCCTGGGTAAGCCACACCGCATTCTGTGGGCTACTACTACCGTAGGGATATACTTCATCTGCCAGGTACCCGATCGCCAACCCCGCAATCAACACCAATGTTGTCACGGTCACCAGCACACCAAAACGGATTGCCGCCCAAAGCCCCAGCGGCAGCAGCACGATGGGCGTCAGAGTAAACTCCTGTACATCGCCACTCAGCGGCTGAAACGCCAGGGGCGCAATCAGCAGCAGCACGCTCCATAGCGCAGCCAGTTCCAGCAGGCGCCAGGGTTTGAATGCGGGCAGTTCGCGCCCCATGAAACGCCAGAGCGCTACCAATAACGGCGTCATCAATAACAGGCCAAGTGCGTCGCCGAACCACCACAGTCGCCACAGCGACCAGTAATTGCTGACATCCTGACCTAACCAGACATAGACGCTGGCCCCCATCAGACCGGCAAGACAGGAGGCCAGTACCGGACCGAACACCAGAAATCGCGAAGCGCTTGCTATGTGGTCGAAATCGAATGAGTCAGCGGTACTGCTCCGTATCAGCCAGGCCGCCAGAGCCGCCTCAAAGATATTGATCAAGCCAAAAGCAAGGGATGCAAGCAACGGGAATAGTGACTGGGCTGCCAGAAGCTCCGCGCCCAGGGCCATCAGTGCCATCCAGGGCCATTGGCGTGGCGGAAAAATGAGAAAGGCAGCCAGCAATACGGCATTTGCCAGCCATAGCACAGAAATGCCCACATCCAATACTGTGTACGTTGCGCCCACCCGTGCAAACAGATAGTAGGCAATACCTACAATGAGCATACGGGAAATGTGCTGAATCATGACAGGTGGCGTCGTCTGTTCCGGAAAATTGTGAACAGGATAACAGTCGGTCAGCGAGAAATCAGCTACGTTGGCAGGTTTTGCCCACCATGCTGACAAAACATGGTGGACAATTGCTTTAGCTCAGCCGCGCAGCACGACGCGGCCCTGAACCTGACCAGCCTTCAAGTCGGCCAGCGCCTGGCTGACCTGGTCTAGCGGCCGCTCTTCAATACGGATGGGTGCGATGCGCCCCGCCCGCACCAGCTCCATCAGCTCGCCCATCTCCTGCAGACTGCCCACGTAGGTGCCCTGAATGATGCGGGCATTCATCGGGATAAATGGCAGTGGGATATTCAAGGCGCCCCCGTAGAGGCCCACAATGATGATTTTGCCACCTTTGCGCAGGCAGCCCAGACCGTAATTGACAGAGGCCTCAGCGCCGACAAAATCGATAGCGGCAAAGGCGCCACCGCCTGTCAGTTTCTTGATCTCTTTTACGGTCGACCGGTCGCCCGAGTTGAATACAGCCTTGGCGCCAAGCGCTCGGGCCGCTTCCAGCTTGCCATCATCGATATCCACTACGATGGGTTTGATACCTTGCGCCAACGCGATCTGCAACGCCATCATGCCGACACCACCGGCGCCGATCAGCACAACCTCATCACCTTCAGTCAGCTCGCCCACCTTTTTCAAGGCGCTGTAAGCAGTCAGGCCAGAGCAGGCATAAGTCGATGCCAGCGCGTCATCCACATCACCCTTGTCGAACAGGTAGCGTGGATGCGGCACCACAACATGATCCGCAAAGCCGCCCTGGGCAACGGTGCCCAAACCACGGCCCGGCGTGCACAGGTGCTCTTCACCGCGTCGACAGGAAGCACACTCGCCACAACCGATCCATGGATACACCACCCGCCGATCACCCACATTGACACCTTTGGCGTCAGGGCCCACAGCAACCACTTCACCAAAGATCTCGTGGCCGAGCACCAGTCCGGGGCGGCCGACCTCCAGCTTTTTGTCATTACCCAGATTGAATTCACCATCATGCAGGTGAATATCCGAATGACAGACGCCACAAGCCACCATTTTCACGAGCACCTCGGTACCGGCAGGTGTCGGGGTTTCCGTCTCAATCCGCTCCAGCGGCGCGCCGGGCGCCGCAGTCTGATAAGCAATCATGCTGTTTCCCTTATGCGTCTTCTGTTTATGCGTTCTCTTTGGCCCAATCGGCAAAGGTTTTGTCTTCGCTGGCCAGCCTGACCAGTAATGGTGCTGGCTTCCAGTAGTCTTCGCCCAGGGTGCGGGCAAACTCGTTGATGCGCGCCACGACGTTCTTCAGACCGACTTCATCGGCATAGAACATCGGTCCGCCTTTGGCGACCGGGAAACCATATCCATACAGATAGACCACATCAATATCACCGGGACGCTGGGCAATGCCTTCTTCAAGGATCAATGCACCCTCATTGATCAGCGGGAAGAACAAACGATCGACAATTTCCTGCTTGCTAATTTCACGCTGCTCGATGCCCAGCTCCTTGGCTTTTTCACGAATCAGGGCTTCGACTTCCGGATCGTTCTGACGCGCGCGAGTGGCTGAGTCATATTTGTAATACCCGGCACCTGTTTTTTGCCCCATGCGACCCATTTCCACCAGCGCAGTGGCAATGCAGTGTGTTCTGGGGTCATGCTCTACATCGGTTCGTGCCTGTCGTGCCTTGTAGCCAATGTCCAGTCCTGCCAGGTCACCTACCGCCAGTGGCCCCATGGCCATGCCGAATTCTTCAGCCGCCGAGTCCACCTGCTCCGGCGTGGCGCCATCGAGCAGCAGCATGTGCGCCTGACGACCATAACCCTGCAGCATGCGGTTGCCGATAAATCCGTAACAGACGCGCGACAGCGCACACACCTTGCCGATTTTTTTGCCGATCTGCATCACGGTTGCCAGCACATCATCAGCAGTCTTGTCAGCGCGAACGACTTCCAGCAGTTTCATGACGTTGGCGGGGCTAAAGAAATGCATACCAACAACATCCTGGGGGCGTTTGGTTGCTTCGGCAATCAGATTCACATCCTGGTAGGAGGTATTGGAGGCCAGGATCGCGCCCGGTTTGCAGGCAGCATCCAGTTTGGCAAATACTTCCTTCTTGATATCCGGGTTCTCGAATACTGCCTCAATGGCCAGATCCACGTCGCCAAGATCCGCGTAGTCAGTCGTGCCACTGATCAATGCCATGCGTTTGTCCATGTCCTGCTCCGACATGCGACCTTTCTGCACAGTGATGGTGTAGTTCTTGCGAATTATTCCCAGACCGCGTTCCAGCGCTTCGTCATTGATTTCCACCATGATGACCGGAATACCAACGTTGGCGAAGCACATGGCAATGCCGCCGCCCATGGTGCCGCCACCGATTATGGCCACTTTCTTGATGTCGCGTACCGGCGTGTCTTTGGGCAGACCCTTGATCTTGGCTGCCTCGCGCTCGGCAAAAAATGCATGACGCATGGCGCGGGACTGGGGCGAGGTTACCAGCTCAGTGAACAGTTCGCGTTCCACCGCCAGACCTTCGTCCATGGGCTTGTTGACCGCCGCTTCGACACAGGACACGATTCTGTCCTGAGCAATCTGACCACGGGCGCGCTTGGCCAGGGCCTTGCGATAACCGTCGAAAAAGCCCGGTTCAACGCTTGCCGGGTCAATCGTAATGTCACGCACACGCTTGAGCAGCGCACCGGATTCAACCAGATCCTGGGCATAGGCCACTGCCGCCGATTTCAGATCATCACCGCTCAGCACTTCGTCGATCAGGCCCATATCGCTGGCCTTGCCGGCAGCAATCGGGTCGCCTTTGGTGATCATGTCCAGCGCAGCTTTGACGCCGGCGATACGTGGCACGCGCTGCGTACCGCCAGCGCCGGGCAGAAGGCCGAGTTTAACTTCCGGCAAACCTACCTTCGCCGACGGTACAGCACAACGGTAGTGGCAACAAAGCGCAGTCTCAAAACCACCACCCAGAGCGGTGCCATGGATAGCCGCCACCACCAGCTTGGACGAATTCTCCAATGCTTCCAGCACGTCAGGCAGCGAGGGCGCTTTCGGTGGTTTGCCAAATTCAGTGATATCGGCACCGGCGATAAACGTGCGTCCCTCACACATCAACACCAGTGCATCGGTGTCATCCTTCTGGGCGTTTTGCACGGCCGTGAGTATGCCTTCGCGGACTGCCTGCGACAGCGCGTTGACGGGCGGGCTGTCTACTTTTATAACACCGATATTTTTGACGATTTCGTAACTGACGACACTGGACATGAGTGAATCCTTTACATTGTTTTCAGAAAATTTAGTGTCCGGAACCTGGCGCTAACTGGTGAGCAGTTTTATAAACGCATGTTCCGGAATTAATTAAATACCCGATTTAATCAAGGCGCTCAATAACAGCAGCAACACCCTGGCCAATACCAATACACAGACTGACCATTGCGTAACGGCCACCTGTGCGCTCAAGCTCGCGCAAGGTTGTCAGCGCGATACGCGCGCCCGATGCCCCCAGCGGGTGACCGATGGCAATGGCGCCACCGTTTGGGTTGACACGTGGATCCTTGAAATCCACCTCAAGCATTTTCAGGCAACCCAGCACCTGAGTCGCAAACGCTTCATTTATTTCAATAATATCCATATCAGACAACTTCAGGCCCGCGCGTTCCAGCGCCTTGCGTGCGGCAAACACCGGGCCGAGACCCATTACCCGGGGTTCAACACCGGAAATGGCACCGGCAATGATGCGAGCACGCGGCTTGACACCATATTTTTCGCCCATTGCAGCATTGCCGATAATCAGTGCAGCGGCACCATCATTGATACCGGAGGCATTACCCGCAGTGACCACCCCGCTGTCTCTTATACACATCTGACGCTGCCGACGATCTACTCTGTGTAGATC
>CAJXPR010000060.1 GCA_913058135.1 uncultured Gammaproteobacteria bacterium | reverse complement strand
ACGAGATTTCTGCCTGTCTCGTGGGCTCGGAGATGTGTATAAGAGACAGAGATAGCAGACCCTTTGGGGAGTTAACAACATGCACTCAGCATTATACGTATCACAGACCGGCCTTGCCGCTCAGGACAAACGCCTGACCGCAATCTCCAACAACCTGGCGAACGTGGCTACCAATGGATTCAAGCGTGACCGCGTGGTGTTCGAGGATCTGTTGTATCAGATCCAGCGTCAGCCCGGTGCTAACTCAACCCAGAACACAGAGTTGCCTTCTGGTTTGCAACTGGGTACCGGTGTTCGGGTTGTAGGTACACAGAAAATCCATAGTCAGGGCGCCTTGCAGAACACCGGCGAGCCACTGGACGCGGCGATCAATGGCCGCGGATTTTTTGAAGTGCAGATGCCCGACGGCAGCACCTCCTACACCCGTGACGGTCAGTTCCATCTGAGCGCTGACGGTGAACTGGTAACGGCCTCCGGCATGCTGATCAATCCCGGGCTGACCGTGCCACAAGGCGCGCAGTCGCTGACGATTGGTACTGATGGTGTGGTCACCGCAAAGCTGCCCGGGCAGGCGCAACCGGTCAATATCGGCAATCTGACGCTGGTGGATTTTGTCAATCCGGCGGGTTTGCAGGCGCTGGGCGGCAACCTGTATGCAGAAACCGTGTCCAGCGGCAATCCGCAGCAGTCGGCGCCGGGGACCAATGGACTGGGTCTGATCGTGCAAGGCTCCCTGGAAAACTCCAATGTGGAAGTTGTGGAAGAGCTGGTGGACATGATTACCACGCAGCGCGCCTATGAGATGAACTCGCGGGTCATATCGAGTGCCGATCAGATGCTGCAGTTTGTCACGCAGAACCTGTAAGTCTGGATAACCGAGGATAAACGTGATGCTTGAGCGACAACTGATACAGACCCTGATTGTTTTGCCGGTGCTTTTGCTGGCTGCCTGTGCCTCACGCTATCCGACGCCTCCCAGCCCGGATGATCCGCGTTACGCGCCGGTATCGTCCTGGCAGCAGCCACCGGAAAGAGTTGCTAACGGGGCCCTCTATCAGCAGGCTACGGCAGTCAATCTTTATCAGCGTCGGGCGCACCGGCTGGGTGATGTGTTGACCATCAATCTCAATGAAGCCACCAGTGCCACCAAATCATCCGGTACCTCGTTCAGTCAGGAAAGCTCGGCGAATGTGGGTAACTCGACCTTGCTGGGAAACCTGTTTGACACTACCACCGGTGTCAATGGCGGGTCGGACTTTGGCGGGTCGGCCAACAGTGATCAGAGCAATCAGTTGCTGGGCAATATCACGGTGACCGTAACAGACGTATTACCCAACGGCTTGCTGGAAGTGCGCGGCGAGAAGTGGCTGCAGATCAATTACGGCAGCGAATTCATTCGCATCAGCGGGCTGGTACGCACTGCGGATATCGCACCGGACAATACCATTGATTCAACCCGGGTGGCCGATGTGCGTATCGCCTACAGCGGCACCGGCACGCTGGCCGACAGCAATGAGCCCGGCGTGTTGAGCAAATTCTTTGTCAGCCGTTGGTGGCCGCTTTAGGCCCCGACACGTTATTGACCATTTATACAGCCAATGCAGAATTGAGGCGTCACATGTTCAGACATCAGCACAGTCAGCTTAAGAAATCGTTGCTAACAGGCGTTCTGATTGCCATGCAACTGGTGTTGCTGGTGACGCCGGCACAGGCCGATCGCATCAAGGATATCGCCACGCTCAATGGCGTGCAATCAAACCAGTTGACGGGGGTGGGCCTGGTAACCGGCCTCGACGGCTCGGGTGACCAGACCACACAGGCGCCGTTTACCGCTGAATCGTTTGCTGCCTACCTGGATCAGTTTGGTATTCCCATGCCTTCAGGACAGAACTTTCAGTTGCGCAATGTAGCCATCGTTTCGGTGCAGGCGGAACTGCCGGCTTTCACCAAGCCCGGCCAGAACATAGATATCACCGTGTCATCACTGGCAAACGCAGCCAGTCTGCGCGGCGGCACGCTGGAGCGTACCATGTTGACCGGTATTGACGGTGAAGTGTACGCCATTGCGCAGGGCAACCTGATTGTTGGCGGCCTGGGTGTTGAAGGCGCTGATGGCTCCAGCATTTCCATCAATATTCCCAGTGTCGGTCGCATCCCCGGCGGTGCCCAGACGGTCCGTGAAGTCCTGACCGGATTTAATGTCGGCGACTACATCACCTTCAATCTGAAACGTGCTGACTTCACCACGGCACGCCGGTTGTCGAAAGCGGTCAATGATTTCATGGGCGCGGGCACGGCCGAAGCTGTCGATGCTGTATCGGTCAGAGTGCGTGCCCCGGCCAATCCGCAGGCACGTGTTGCTTATGTGTCCGAGCTGGAGAATATCCAGGTGCAGCAGGGCGAAGCCTCGGCGCGTGTCATTGTCAATTCCCGCACCGGTACCATTGTGATAGGTGAACATGTGCGGGTGTCACCCGCGGCCATTACCCACGGCAGCCTGAGCGTGACCATTTCCGAGAATTTCGGCGTCAGCCAACCTGCGCCATTCTCCGATGGTGAAACGGTTGTTGTGCCACAGACCAACATCAATATCACCGAAGAAGACAGTCGCATGTTTCTGTTTGATCCGGGTACGACGCTGGCTGATATCGTGCAGGCCATCAATGCCGTGGGTGCGGCGCCCGGCGATCTGGCAGCGATCCTGGAAGCCCTGAAACAGTCCGGTGCCTTGCGCGCCGACCTGATCGTGATCTGAGGACGCATCATGGCCTTGAGCATGCAGGACGCCTCTGTTTACACCAACGTAGCGGGTCTGAATTCGATTGCGCAACTCGGGCGTGAGGATTCACCGGAAGCCTTGCGCGAGGTCGCCAAACAGTTTGAGTCGATGTTCATCAATATCATGCTCAAGGGTATGCGGGCCGGTGAGGAAGCGCTGTTTTCCGAGAATTATCTGCGTAGCAACGAGACCAAGTTCCACCAGGAAAATTTTGACAACCAGATCAGCCTGAATATTGCCAGTGCCGGCGGTATCGGTCTGGCAGATACGCTGCACCGGCAATTGATGCAGCGTTATGAGCCCGCCGCGGTTGATCGTCAGGCGTTCGATGCTGCATTGACAGATGTGCGGCGTTACCCCGGTTCCGCTGTCAGGCACGAACCGGGTCTGGCTGTGAACAGCACGGACAATCATGTATTTGAGTCACCTGACGCGTTTGTGAAGAAGCTGCTGCCCATCGCAGAGTCGGTTGGCCGCGAACTGGGTATTGATCCGCGTGTCATGGTGGCGCAGTCGGCACTGGAAACCGGCTGGGGACAAAAGATGATTACCGGCGTTGACGGCAAGCCCAGCTATAACCTGTTTGGTATCAAGGCCGGTGACAGCTGGCAAGGCGACAGTGTCACGGTCAGTACGCTGGAGTTCCGTGACGGTGCCATGCAGCGCGAACGCGCCAGCTTCCGAGCCTATGATTCATATGAAGAGAGTTTCCAGGACTATGTCGAGCTGCTGCGCTCGCAACCACGTTATGCGCCTGCACTGCAGCACGCTGTCAATGCTGATGCGTTTGGCCAGCATTTGCAGGCGGCAGGTTATGCCACGGACCCACAGTATGCTGACAAGATCAGTCGCGTGTTGCGCAGCCCGGCGCTGGGAGTGAACTGAGATGAGCAGCCTGATTAATACTGCCATTACCGGTATTCGCCTGAACCAGACGGCGTTGTCGGTGACGGGCCACAACATCGTCAACGCCAATACGGAAGGCTACAGCCGACAGTCAGTATCGCAGTCCACCAATATTGCGGTGCGTACGCCAGCAGGGTATTTGGGTACCGGCGTTCAGGTTAACGATATTTACCGCAACACAGAAAAATTTCTGGTCGATCAGGTGGCCACGGATATCGGCTCCCTGAGTGACTTTGACACTTATCTGTTCAACATATCGCAGACCAATAATCTGTTGGCCTCAGAGCAGACCAATGTGTCGCGCTACATGAACGAGTTTTTTGACGCCATGAACGAGGCAGTCAATGACCCGGGTTCCCTGCTCGGCCGTCAGTTGCTGCTGTCCCAGACCCAGGAGATGGTGGCAGGTTTCCAGGCGGTGGAAGCGCGCATGCTGCAGCAGAACTCCGCCGTCAACAAGCAGATGCAGGCGGCTGCAGGTGTCGTGACATCGCTGGGTCAGCAGATTGCCGAACTGAATCAGTCCATCGCCGATTCCCAGGGTGGCGGCAGTAGCCAGAACCCCAACGACCTGCTGGATCAGCGCGACACGCTGATCCGCGAGATGGCGCGCTATGTCAACGTAACCACCATCAGTCGCGAAGATGGTGGTGTGGATGTATTCATCGGCCAAAGTCAGCCACTGGTGGTGGGCTCGGATACGCAGCAGCTGGTCGCAGCACCGGGTAATCTGGATGCCAGCCGCTTTGAGCTGTTTTTTGCCAAGGGTACAGGTCTGCAGAATGTCAGTAAGCAGATGACCGGCGGCGAACTGGGCGGTCTGGCGCGGTTTCGTCAGGAGGCGCTGGACCCGGCCCTGAACGCCCTGGGCCAGATTGCGCTGGCGCTCACCGATGCCGTCAATCAACAAAACCAGCTGGGCCTGGACCTGGAAGGCAGTCTGGGGGGCTCGGTATTCCGTGACATCAATGATCCGGTGGTCGCCACTGACCGGGTGAAGTCCGACAATCGCAATGCGCCCCCCAACAACAAGGTCATGAGTGTCAATATCACCGACATGTCGGCACTGACCACCAGCGACTACGAACTGGTATTTCCCGGTCCTGGCGGCAAACAGTACAATCTGGTGCGCATAGCTGACGGCGAGACCGTCAGTAAAGGTATGCTGGGCGCTGCCATGCCACAGGAAATCGAGGTTGACGGCTTTACCCTGCGTATTGATCAGGGAACGTTTGCCGCCGGTGACCGGTTCCTGCTGCAGCCAACCCGTACAGGCGTCGGTCAGATGGGGGTGCAGATTACCAGACCTGAAGAATTCGCGTTTGCGTCGCCGTTGCGTATCGATACGGCCGGCAGTAACCAGGGCGGTGTGCAGGTTCTTGGCTCGGAGGTGCTCAGCGTAGAGACACCTTTCTTTGCTCCCGAAGGTAATCTTGCGCCGCCCATTGCCGTGCGATTTACCTCCGCCACGACCTACGACATTCTGGATTATTCCAACCCGGCAGAGCCCAAGCAGATGGATCCGCCGTTGCGCAATCTGCCGTTTATACCGGGGGCGCAGAACGCGTTGTTGCCCAGTGATCCGGGTGGTACGACCGTCAGCATGTTACCGGCCATCGCTGCCGTGCAGTTGGGTGTCAGCGAGAATGGTTACCCGGCCGAAGTGTACAGTATCGAAACCACAAATCCCGATACCGGGTTTATCCGGCAGCAGCCGCTGACCGTGGGCGCCAATGAGCAGGCGTCGGACACCGCACGACGGCTGTCTGCGCTTGACGGTGTGACTGCCACCGCCTACACGGAAGTGTCGCTGTCCGGGTTCACCGACGGGCCTGCGGATGAGCCATTGCTGCTCAGCCTCAATGGCCAGAATCTGATGGATCCCGATTTTGTTTTGCCTGGTGAATCATCGCCGCGTCCCGTACCTGGTGAGCCGGATGCGGATTTTCTGCGTGACCGCATCAATAATAACCCTGAGTTGGCCAAACTCGGTATTTCTGCCCGTAGCGATGGCAGCAATCTGACCGTCTTTGCCACCAGTGGCATCGATCTCAACTTCACCGTTGAAGGGGCCGGCTCATTGACGGCAGGTGGACAGTTCATCAGTCGCGCAGCTGTCGCCGACCCTGCCACCGAATTCAACAAGGGTGGGCAGATCGAAGTACAGCTGGCCGCCAACACGGTACTGGTGTCTGACCAGCCAGCCGGGCGGTTCGGCGCCAATCCGGTCGGGGAGAGCAATTTCCTGGGTGTTCAGCTGAGTATGACCAGCGGCAGCGGTGTTGATGGCCGACCGCAGGTGGGTGATACCTTCATGATCAGCTATAACAGAAATGGTTCCGCGGACAGCCGTAATGGCGCCGCAATGCTGGCGCTGAATAGCGAAACCGGCCTCAGTAACGGCAATATGAGTTTTCAGGATGCCTACGGTCAGCTCGCGGAGAAGCTGGGTATTCTGACCAGTCAGGCGCGGGTGAACCAGACTGCCAGCGAGTCCATGTTGCGCCAATCCATGGATGCCATGCAGTCGGTGTCCGGCGTCAACCTGGAAGAAGAAGCCGCCAGACTGATTCAGCTGGAGCAGCACTATAATGCCTCGGCCCGATTGATCGGCCTGGCTCGCGATTTGTTCGACACCCTGCTTAATATGTAATGCTGAGGTAATGCTGCCATGACTATCCGATTATCAACCAGTCAACTGTACAGCCGCGGGCTGAACTCCATGCTGGATGTACAGAAAGCGGTCAACAAGACGCAGCAGCAGATTTCCACCAATAAGCGGGTTCTGTCACCCGCGGATGATCCCATTGCTGCGGCCCGCATTCTGCAGCTCAAGCAGGAGAAAGCCAATACCAACCAGTTTAACAACAGCCTGTCGACGCTCAATAACCGCCTGCAACGTGAAGAAACCGCCATCGCCGGTATCAGTGATCAGATCCAGAAAGCCCAGGAACTGATACTGCAGTCCGGTAATGCTGCGCTAAACTCAGATCAGCGCAAATTCATATCTGTGGAGCTGCAGACGCTGGTGGATGGCATTGCGCAACTGATGAACAGCAAAGATGCCAGCGGTGAGTACCTGTTTGCCGGCAATCAGGGCAAGACACAACCGTTTGCAAAAGCGGCTGATGGTCGCTATGCCTATCAGGGTGATGAAGGACAGCGCTTCATACAGGTTGGCCCGGTGACGTCAATTGCCGCCAACGATTCCGGTTTTGCCGTGTTTATGGATATCCCCGGTGTGGAGCCTGGTTTCGCCGTCAAGGCGAGCCAGGGCAATTCGGCAACACCCCCTGCGCAGATCGACGGCGGTGTGGTCAGGGACGCGGACATGTTCGCGGAGTTCTTCCCGGAAAGTGCCGTTATCAAGTTCAATGACGTCGACGACATATCTCCGCCTGGCCTTAACTTTACCATCACTCAGGTTTCCGATGGTCGGGTGATCAGCCAGAATTTGCCTTATGTGTCCGGTAGCAACATTGAGTTCAACGGAATTTCTGTACGAATTCAGGGACAACCGGCGCCCGGGGACACATTCATGGTTGAGTCCGATAATCGCAAAGGATTACTGGCCGGACTGGAAGACTATATCCAGGTGCTGCAGCAACCCGGCAACAGCACCGCTGATCGGGAGCGGCGCCAGCAGGCACTGAATAACACCATTACCAATCTGGACAGCGCCCAGTCCCGTTTACTCGATACACGCGCAGCAGTAGGTGCACGTCTTAATCAGGTGGATTCGGCACAAGCCAATAATGCCGACTTCGATCTGGTCATCGACGCAGCCCTGTCGGAGCTGGAAGACCTGGACTATGCCAAGGCTATCAGTCAGCTGACACAGGAGACTTTTGTCCTGGAGGCCGCACAGGCCAGCTTCAGCAAGATCAGTGGATTGTCGCTATTCAACTATTTCTGAGCGGTTTTGCTAAAGAATTCATTTTCCTGCCGATAAATATTCCTTGATGCGGCTTTTCATAAGCTGCAGGCGTCTGGATTCTGCCCCCAGTTCGTCACGGTTATTTTTTACCATTTGAACAATATCGCTGTCCTGGTCGCGGATTTTTTTGATATCCTGCTGAACAACCGGGATCAGATCCTGGATCAGGGCTTCGCGGAAAAAAAGATCCAGAGCGTTCTCGCGTTCACTGTGCAGGCGTTCCAGGCTTTCCCAGTCCTGTCGTTTGGCGCTGTGCAACAACTGCTCTGACAGGAGCATGATGTGCTGCCACGAGGCTTGCTGACTGGCGCGTATTCTGGTCTGATCTGGCAGGGTCATGCGCTGTAGTCCCGATTAATCTGTTGCGGGTTGTATATAGTAGTAGCTGCTGAAAACTACTTGCTTCTTTCAGCTTACTATAACGGCTACTGAAAAAAAGTTCTAAAGAAAAATAATTTCTGCCGAGCTGTAAAAAAATTCCACCCCCCACCTAAAGCTTTGTTTTTCTGTGTCGTTAAACGTGATAACGCATAAGGTTGAGCACATTCAAGACTCTCCGGATGCGGCTCGGTTTAATACGTAAACTCAGGAGTAACTAAGCATGGCTCAAGTCATAAATACCAACATTGCTTCACTGAACGCGCAGCGTAATCTGAACAGTTCACAGGCTGGTACCAACCAGGCACTGGAAAGACTGTCTTCAGGTCTGCGAATCAATAGCGCGAAGGACGATGCTGCCGGTTTGGCGATCTCCACGCGTTTTGAATCACAAATCAAAGGTCTGAACGTTGCGATCCGTAACGCAGGTGATGGTGTGTCTCTGGCACAGACTGCAGAAGGTTCACTGGGGTCCATGACCGAATCTCTTCAGCGTATCCGCGAGCTGGCGCTGCAGGCTTCCAACGGCACCAACAGCTCCGCTGACCGTGAAGCACTGAACGCAGAAGCCCAGCTGCTGATCGAAGAAGTGACCCGAGTCTCAGAAGGCGCGAACTTCAACGGTGTTAACCTGCTGGACGGCTCGCTGAGCACTTCCTTCCAGGTCGGTGCCAATGCTGGTGAGACTATTGGCGTTTCCATTGGCAAACTGACCTCTGACACACTGGGTAAGTCTGCTGCCAACGGCGTCAGCGCCACCGGCTCTGACAACGCTCTGAGCAATGGCGACCTGGTTATCAACGGTACGACCGTAGGTGCCTCACGCGCCTCTGATGACAGTTCATCTACTGCCAACGCTGCTGCCAGCGCCATCTCCAAGGCCGCTGCCATCAACCGTGTATCTGACCAGACAGGCGTGACAGCGGTGGTTGACGCCAACGTTTCCGCCGGTTCTGCCATGACTGCTGCTGCCGCTACCGGTACTGTCACAGTGAACGGTACTGAAATCAGTGTCGACACCACAGGCGACGCTGCTTCCTCGCGCTCTGCAGTAGTCACAGCAATCAATGCCCAGTCTGACCTGACCGGTGTGACCGCTGTTGACTCAGGCGACGATGCGCTGGGTGTGTCACTGGTTGCTGCCGATGGCCGTAACATCGAATTGTCCTATGGTGGCGCGCTGACTGCTGCAAACACTGGTCTGGCTGCTGCCGGCACCGACACTGGCGGCGTGACGCTGGTTGCGAACAGTGGTACCAACGAAATCAATATCTCAGGCTCCAACACCTCCAATGCGGGTGTAGCGGCGGGTACTTACACCGCAGGCGTTTCAACAGTGAGCTCTTCTGCCCGTTATGCTGATGCGCAGTCTGCTGCCATTGTTGCTGGCGATGAAGATATTTCTGGTCTGACCGCCACCAACTTTGGCCAACTGGCCACTGCCGGCCAGGCAGCGCTGATCACTTCGAATGAAGTGGGCGCCGCCAGCCTCGACTTTTCACAGGTAGCGACCGGTGCATCCGTCGCTGGTAATGTGGACGTTTCTGGCGCGGTCACTACAGACTTCTCCAACGTATCAGTTGCCGGTAGCGGTGCAGTATACACGGGCGGTGTGGACCTGGGAGCTGCTGGCCTGAACTACAGCACTCAAGAGTTTACCGTCACCATGGGTGGCAATTCCGTTGACATCGTACTGGATGGCACATTTGCAGACGTCGATGCAGTCGGTACCGAAATTGCCAGCCAGTTCAACACAGCGGTTGGCAGTGTGCAGATCAGCGTCGCTGAAGATGCTGGTGCTGGTGGCACGCTGGTATTCACCGAGCTGGATGGCGGCGACGGTTTTGCGGGTACAGCCGGTTTCACCTTCAGTGGCACTGATGCGGCTGCTCTGGGTCTGACGGCGGGTGCGGGCGGTGCTGAAACTACCGCTGGTGTTGCAACTGAAACGGATGCTATCTCCTTCCAGGTTATCATTGATGGTGATGTTGGCAACGCAATCGACGTGACACTGGATCAGGACTACACCGGTGACACGGATAACGTCCAGTTCCTCGCTGACATCAATGCTCAGCTTGGTGCTGATGTAACCGCGTCTGCTGATCCTGACACGGGCTTCCTGACCTTCACCAACAACGCGACTACCGGTACAGACAGCACCATCCTGGTGACCAATATCACTGGTGACAACGCCGTTGCCATGGCTGCTACAGTCGGTCTGACCACGGGTAGCGGTACAGGCGCAGCAGGCACAGATGCTGAATTTGCGATCAGTGACGGTACTGTTTCTGGTGTGATCACACTGACTGACGACTATAGCGCAGCGGACGCTGGCGCAGCTACAGCCTTGCAAACCGAGTTGAATACTCAACTTGGCGATCTTGGGCTGAACATCACTGCCACAGTCACCAGTGACACCGGTGGCCTGACAGTTGAATACGCAGAAACCACCAACACCGGCAGCACCATCACTGTCAGTGCGGTACCGGTTGCAGACGCGGCCGCTACAGTCGACGGCGCCAACGTGTTCTTCGGTGGCTCTGCTACCAACACAGGTGTACAGGCTTTTGCTACGGATCAGAACCTTGAGTTCACGGTTGAAGACGCTGATGGAAACTCGGTTGCGATCGACATCAACACCAACATTGCCGATTCTGCTGCTCTGGCCACTGAAATCAGTGATCAGTTGACGGCCGGCGGCGTTGCGGCTTTCGCAAGCGTTGACGGCAATGGCCAGCTGAACATCGTGTCTACAGCAACAGGAGCTGCTGCTGAAGTAACGGTTTCAGGTACCAATGCCAATGCGCAGACTGTTCTGGGCCTGGCTGTTGCTACTGAGACTGCCAATGGCGCTGACAGCACGTTTGCCACTGACGCTCTGAGCGACGGTGACCTGGAAATCAACGGCGTCTCCATCGGTGCGGCGCGTGCATCTGACGATACTGCTTCGTACGATGGCGCTGCTTCCAGCATCAAGGATGCCTCTGGTATCTCGGTTGCGGCGGCAATCAACCGCGCTTCTGACTCTACCGGTGTTACTGCAACTGCCAACGCAACCACGGTTACTGGTGGTGCATCGACAGCAGGTACCGCAGGTACTACCGGCGCTCTGACCCTGAACGGCATTGAAGTAACGCTGACAGTGCAGGCTAACGCCGACGCCAACCGCGCGTCAGCAGTTTCCCAGATCAACGCCGTAGCCGGCCAGACGGGTGTGATTGCAGAAGACAATGGTAGCGGTCTGACATTGACTGCCGCTGACGGCCGTAACGTGTCTCTGGCATTTGACACCAATGGTGGTGCTTCCGCAGCCAACTTCGGTCTGGCGGGCAGCAACGTAGCAGAAGCCGACTTTACGGCAGCCAACGTTACTGCTGACGATGTCGCTGTCACCACGTACTCAACAGTATCACTGAGCTCAGCCGGTTCCATTGATGTTAAAGGTGGCACCAATGGCAACGCCGGACTGGAAGGTCTGGGTCTGAGCCAGGGTTCATTCGGTGGCGCAGTGTCCGGTCAGTTCCTGAATGAAGTGGACATCTCCACTCAGAAGGGCGCTACCGATGCACTGGCAGCGGTCGACAACGCACTGAACTCTGTGAACAGTGCACGAGCCGACCTCGGTGCGGTGCAGAACCGGTTCGAAGCGACGATCTCCAACCTGGCGGTCAACTCTGAAAACCTGTCTGCTGCCAACTCGCGAATCCGTGATGCGGACTTCGCGGCCGAAGCAGCCAACCTGGCACGTTTCCAGGTACTGCAGCAGGCTGGTATCTCCATCCTGTCGCAGGCTAACGCTTCAGGTCAGCAGGTTCTGTCACTGCTGCAGTAACAGAAAAAGCTAAAGTCCGCCCGGCGTCTACCGATAGTTAGTATACGCCAGGCGGATTTCCGCTTTCCGGAGCCTCTGAATAAGCTCATGGTCTTTGAACCGTGATCTTATTCAGGGGCTCTTGCAGGTCGCTGGCGCTTCAAAATGTCGTCCGGGCAGGTGCCTGGATCATGGGTTCAGGGTGTTTGTGTGGGAGGCGTGCTGTGAGTGAAATCAGTATCACCCGATTCCAGCCTGCGGTCGTCGCCAGGGAGAAGGTCAATTCCGTACAGGCAGTCGAGAATGAGGTGGGTGCAGAGCATGCCGACAATACACCTGATGAGCAGGGCTCAGGCAAACAGGGTTCGGACAGGCAGAAATCCGGCCAGCAGCGCCCCACGTCCCAACCCGCAGACACAAACAACAATCCGAAAGATGCTGCCCGGCGTCAGGCTGATGACGAAGGCGCTTCTGAAGAAGAGATTCTTGAGCAGGCTGTCACCAAACTCAACCGTTATGTGCAGACCGTGAAGCGTGACATCGTGTTTGACATTGATCCGCTCAGCCAGGAGCCTTCAGTAACGGTGGTTGATCGCGAATCGCGCAAGATATTGCGGCAGTTTGATAGCAAGGAAGCGCTGGAACTTGCCAAACAGATTGATATCGAAGAACCCATTTCGCTGTTTAAGGCACAGGTCTAGCGACCTGCGCACTCTGTGTCACAAAAAAGGCGACCCTGAATTTCAGGGTCGCCTTTTTTGTGGTACCGCCGGCGCAGCTTCAGTTCTGTTGCTGTGCGGCCTCTGCCTCTGCCCGGCGCGCACCTGCCAGGGTGCCGGCCAACGCATAGTTGCCCTCATGACAGGCATACTCGTACAGTGGATCATCATACGCGGTCAGTGCCAGTTCACCGGTAAACGATGACTCGAACACGGTGGGGTCCTCGACGGTAAAGGTGTAGATGATCTTGCTGTCGGACTCCTTGCGGAAGCGCTCAGTGACGGTCAGATTCTCGGAGGCACCGCGAAAGCTTTGCCACGGATTGAAGTGGCGCGTTTCCACGACCAGCGTATCGTCTTCCCAGCGCCCGATGGAGTCGCCCATCCACTTGTTCATCACCTCTGCCGTGGCATCATGTTCGTCCTGAATCTTGATAATACGTGCGTCGTGTACCATTTCCGCGACGATCACCACATAGCCGGGGGATTGCACAATCTGGTAATGGCTGTTGTACATGACCGGCAGCATGGGTGGTCCTGAATTGGAGCCAAAGGAAAGCAGGCAGCGCTCCCCGACACCGCGGCCTTCGGGGCCATCGAACGGATCAGGACCCGTCTCGCGTTCCTGGGCACGTTGTGCCAGGAACTCGTCGGTATAACCGGGCATCTGGCCATCCGGCGGATCAATAATGATGGAGGTGCGATACTCGCCGTCTATGGTAGGCATGAACATGCCGCGGTCAGTCCAGAACAGGTCGTAATTGCCGACCGGCGGCAGATCCTGGGCTGGTGGTGGTGGCCGGTTGGGATCCAGCGGCTCGTTGTCCTGCTCGACGGCCATTTGTGCCGCGCGCTCCAGCTGGAAGGCTTCTTCGCGTGTGTAAGCCTGTTGCTCACCCAATTCACGGGGGCGCGTCAACGGCGTCACGGTGGCATTACGCCAGACACCCTGCAGGTCAGGGGCGCCATAGGCAGTCCGGGGCACCGTGTAGGTATTGTCATCCTGCGGTTGAGCATGAACGCTGACGGAGAGTAAACCCGCCGACAGAATGCCAGCCCCCAACAGGGCCGTGGTGCTGGCAAGTGATTGTCTAATGAGCATAGCTTGTTCTCCTTGTTGTTCTGTACTGATTCTAGCCAACCCCGGCGCCGGCCTCAATCGTTTAACACAGTTTAATTGCCGTCTCGCGGTTCCCGGCACAGGCCTGCGGCAAAGCCTTGCCGTTTTTGCCTCCGCAGGCGGCAAGCGGACGTGCAAAACATCCCGGGCGGTGATCGGGTTCACCGTCAAGAACTGTCCGATCGTGCCGATAAACCCTGTGTTGGCGGGGATATCAGGTCAGTTGCCCGGTAGCGTCGCGGCTGACGACCAGAGCTGGCGTATATTTTGCAAATCTGACTGAAATACCGCGTCATTTTACGTCAGGCATTGCTGGCGGCGCACGAATGATGCACGGAGACAGGCATGGCGACCATACAATCATTGGGCATAGGATCCGGTTTGCTGACCAGCGAGCTGCTGGAATCGCTGCTGGACGCCGAACGCACGCCGATTGAACAGCGCCTGGATGTCGAGCAGGAACTGGCGGAAGCCAAACTGACGGCGTTCGGTGAGATCAGCAGCGTTGTTGATGAACTGCAGAGCGCGATGCGTGCTCTTAACAGCATATCGGCCTTCAACGCCAGCCAGGCCAATTCCAGTAACGAGTCGGCACTGACCGCTACTGCCGGCAGCACCGCCAATGTCGGCAGCTACTCGGTGCAGATCCAGCAGCTGGCGCAACAGCAAACCATCGCCACACAATCCTATGCCTCGGTCAATGAGGCAATCGGTACAGGCACCCTGAGTTTTCGCTTTGGAACCACCGATATCGACGGTGATGGTTTGTATCAAGGTTTCACGGTGGACAGTGATGTCGCTGAACGTACACTGGTCATCAACGAGAGCAATAATACCCTGGCCGGCATCCGGGACGCGGTCAACAGCGCGGACATGGGGGTGGAGGCGACCATCGTCGACGATGGCACCGGCTTCCGGTTGCTGTTGACCAGTACTGAATCGGGATCGGACAAAAGCATCGAGTTGACGGGCACAGGCACGGCGGGACTGGCTGCATTCAATTTTAACGCAGGATCACAAACAGCGAGCCAGACCCAGGCAGCGCAGGATGCCCAGTTCACTGTCAATGGCCTGGCCATCAGTCGTAGTGACAATGTGGTCGCCGGCGTCATACCGGGCGTTACGCTGAATCTTAAATCAACAACCACGGGACCGGTGACTCTGGGCATTGCCAAAGATCCCAGTGAGCTGATGGACAAGGTACAGAACGTCGTTGATACCTACAATGGTCTGAAAAGTATCAGTGATCAGTTGTCAGCCTTCGACCCGGACTCGGGCAGATCGGGGCAGGGCAGCCTGCTGACCGGGGACACGGCGCTGCGCCGCATGATGACCGAGATTAACAGTACCTTGCGTCAGGTAACATCGGGTGCAACATTCAGCTCGCTGGCAGAAGTCGGTATCACATCGGATCAGTTCAACAACTACCAGCTGACCTTTGACCGGACTGAATTTGCTGCGGCCTTTGCCGCTGATCCGCAAGCCGTGACCGGCTTGTTTGCCGCCACCGGCAATGCCTCCGACACCGAGGTCGAATTTCTGGCCGCTGGCCGCGACACCCAGCCCGGCAGTTACGCGCTGGAAGTGACCCGGATGGCCGATGTCGGTCGGTATCAAGGTATTGGTGTGAGCGCGTTGGGTGCTGGCAACATCGTGATTGATGCCACCAACAAGGATTTCACCCTCATATTTAACGGCAATGAGATCGATATCAGCCTGACTGAAGACACTTATGCCACCGCCGACGATCTGGCGACCGAGCTGCAGGCACAAATAAACAGCAATGCAGACGTGCTGGATGCTGAAGATACCATGACCGTGGTGTACAACTCGGACGTGTCGCGTTTTGAGTTGAGTTCCAATCGCTACGGGTCGGAGTCAGTGATCCGCTTCAGCGATATTTCCTCTGCGGCGTCGGCGACGCTGGGTCTGGTATTGGACAATCGGGGGCCGTTCCAGGGTAATCAGCTGAACGCGCTGGCCAGCACCGGTGGACTGAGCAGTGATCCGTTCACCGCGCCGCTGGTTATAGATGAGGACACGACGTTTGAGTTGTCCATCAACGGTATCAGCACCGGTCCGCTGGCCTTGCCGGGTGATGCCGGCACGCCAGTGACCTATACCACCCCCGACGAACTGACGGCGGCGCTGGCGACGCAGATCAATGATGCGCTGGCCGGCGAAGGCATCACGGTTAATGTGAGTTATGAATTCAACGCCGACAACGGCCAGGGGCGGCTTGTTTTTGCCACCGACAGTGCCGGTGACGAGATAGCGTTTACCGAGGTTGATTTTGCCGCCGCCAGCAAACTGGGGCTGTTCCTGGGCACTGGTGCGCCAGTGACATCGACTCGTGGCGTTGATGTCGCAGGAACGATCAACGGTATCGAAGCACAGGGCAACGGCCAGTTTCTGACTGCTTCCAGCGGGGCCATTGCCGCACGTCCGGGGTTTTATCTGAATGCCGCACATGGCGATCTGTCGACCAGCACCGCTGCGGATCGTTTTCGCGTGGAAGTTGACGGGGTGCTGTCGGGGCCGATCATCCTGGGAACATTTGGTGACACCAGCCCGGCTGCAGTCGCTGCAGCTTTGCAGACCGCCATCAACAACAACCCGTCCATGATAGCCGCCGGTGTCGGAGTGACGGTCGATTACGATGTACCGTCCGGCTCGTTTGGCATTATTTCCAACTCTACCGGTACGTCCTCCAGTGTCCGGATTGCGCAGCTTGAGGGTAATGCCGGCGCTGTGCTGGGTTTTAACATAGGCCGTGGCGCCCGTGGCGAGGTCGGTCGCGACGCCAGCGGTGAAGCTGACCCATCATCCGGGTTGCGCCTGCGTATCAATGATGGCGACGTGGGGAGCCGCGGCACGGTGGATTACACCCGGGGCGCCGCAGACCGGCTTAACAGATTGCTGGATTCCTTCCTGGCGCCGGGCGGCGTGCTCAGTGGCCGTCAGGAGTCACTGAACGGTGAGCTGGAGAGCATCGCCGAGCGCCGGGTCGAACTGGACGCCCGCATGGAGCGCTCCGAACGGCGCCTGCAATCCTCTTTTACCGCGAATGACCTGATCATCTCGCGATTTAACACCACAGCGGATTTTTTAACATCGCAGCTGGACATGCTGGAGGCGCTGGTCAGGCCCAAGCGCGAATAACGAAATTTAATAAAACCCCGTTGCCATTCATGGTGAATGCGCATCACTCACTTAACTCAGGAGAGCATCATGTATTCAATGACCCAGGCTGCCGCGCAGTACAAACGCATCAATAATGAAAGTGGCATCGACCATGCCAGTCCGCATCGGCTGATCCAGATGCTGATGAGTGGTGCGCTGGACCGTCTGGTACAGGCAAAATCAGCCATGGAGCGCGGCGAGATCGAGTCCAAGGGCGTGCTTTTGGGCAAGGCTACCGGGATTATCGCGGGCCTGCAGGGCAGCCTGGAGCGTGACAAGGCGCCTGAGCTGGTCGACAACCTGGAGCGTCTGTATGACTACATGCAGCGCCGCCTGTTTGAAGCCAATGTCAGCAATGACCCGGCATTGGTGCAGGAAGTGACCGAACTGATGCGTACAGTAAAAACCGGTTGGGATGAGATTGACCCGGCAGCGCAGGCGGCTTCGTAGAGCCAGTGTGAGAAGACAGTCAAGTTATTGGCGGTCAACGTTTGACTCTGTCGGCCCGAGCAGTGTCTAATTGACGCTGGGAACAACGATAACAGAATCGATACAGAATAAATCGATCATCAAGCCGCAACAGGGGCAAGGCGAACAGTGCTGCACATACGTGGGGCGACGCCTTGCCGGTACCAGGCATGACACAGATATTAGTGATTGAAGACAGTAAAAAGCTGGGTCACGACCTGAATATCGTGCTCACGTTTTTGGGCGAAAGCTCCCTGACCGTTGCGCGCGGACACTGGTGCGACGAGGTGGCTGCGCAGGGCTTGTGCCCGGATACACTCAAGCTGATCCTGGTCGGACACTACAAACCCTCCCTGATGGCCGGTCTGCTGGAAGAGCTCGCCGACTGGCATGATGGCGTGCCGCTGGTGTTGCTGGGCGATCAGGAGCTGCCGGAATTTGCTGCCCGCATATCTACCCGCGTGGTGGCTACTATCCCCTTGCCGCTCAGTTACCAGCCCATGCTGGACGCCTTGCACAAGGCCCAGGTCTATGGCGAACACTATGCACGCCTGCGTGATGTTGGCAGTGTGCGTGACTATAATATGTTCCGCAGCCTGGTGGGGAACAGCGCCTCGGTACAACGTATCCGGCATTTCATGTCGCAGGTAGCCGACACGGAAGTGACTGTGCTGATCACCGGTGAATCCGGCACCGGCAAGGAAGTGGTGGCCCGCAACCTGCACGCCAATTCCAATCGCGCCGGCAAGCCATTTGTGCCCATCAATTGCGGAGCCATTCCGCCCGACCTTCTGGAAAGTGAACTCTTTGGTCACGAAAAAGGCGCTTTTACCGGGGCCATTTCTACCCGGGTCGGGCGCTTCGAGCTGGCTCAGGGCGGCACCCTGTTTCTCGATGAAATAGGAGATATGCCGCTACCCATGCAAGTTAAATTGCTGCGGGTGATACAGGAGCAGAGTTACGAGCGTGTGGGCGGCACCAAGACCCTGCAGACCGATGTGCGCATTCTGGCGGCTACCCACCGTAACCTGGAAGATATGATCAATGCCGGCACGTTCCGGCAGGATCTGTATTACCGGATCAACGTGTTTCCCATCGAAATGCCGTCGCTGCGTGAGCGGGCGTCAGATATACCGTTCCTGCTCAATGAACTGATTTCGCGACTGGAGAACAGCAAGCGGGGCTCGGTACGATTCAACTCGGCAGCGATCCGTGCCCTGGGCCAGTACAGTTGGCCCGGCAATGTCCGTGAGCTGGCCAATCTTGTCGAGCGCATGGCCATCATGCATCCGCACGGCGTGGTTGGCTTACACGATCTGCCGCGGCAGTATCAGCCGGAAGGTACAGAGCTGCCGCAGGTCATTGAGGAAGCAGAAGAACTGATCAATATCAGGGAAGCAACAAGCCCGGTTAACGGTGATACCGACATTGCCGAGAGCGTTCTGGGAGGCGAGTCCGGTTCAACGCTGAGCCAGGGCAACAGCAACCTGTTGCCGCTTAATGGCCTGGATCTGAAAGAATATCTGGGCAATCTGGAGCGCAGTCTGATTGAACAGGCACTTGATGACAGCGGCGGTGTGGTGGCGCGGGCCGCCGATCGGCTTAACATCCGGCGTACGACGCTGGTGGAAAAGATGCGCAAATACGACATGCAGCGCTAGGTCTACTCCGCGCTCTGCAGGTGCACGTCTCCCATGGTCAGTGATGAGAGCAAGAGTTCAGTAGTGTCTCCGTCCTCTATCTGCTCCAGCCGGGCCAGTACAAACTCATGCTCCACTGCCAGCCAGATCCGGGTGCTGCGATCACTGTCGGGTTCCCGAATGCGCTCAACCAGCACGGTATCCAGCGGCCCAGCCAGAGTTTCCACGGTTTCCCTTGCGGTGATGCGATACAGCTGTTCTTCCGGTTCAGTGCCATCAAGGATCGGGAATGCAAGCGTGGTGCCCGGCGCCAGCAAATCCGGTCGGGCGTGAAGCTGTGAACTCATTTGTGCGGTGAAACTGAGGTTGTCCAGCAAGCCGTCGCTAATGCTGGTGACTGTCTCCCGATCATTCCGGGTAACCGTGGCCTGTCGAGCTTCCCAGTCAAAGCTGATGCGTTCCTCGCGCCGACGTAACCCGCTTTGTTCAAACGCGTAGGATACCGGCACGGCGCCCGTATCCAGCCAGTAAAAGTGACTGGTTTCGGCCACGGTGATCAGGTTGGCGCCCAGCACGCGTAATGACAGTCCGTGGCTGAGCTGGTAAACGTTGTCACTGGTCTGCACCAGATTGCGATACGCGTCTGTGCTCAGGCCGCGGGCACGAGCCTGATACCTGGCCTCGTAGGGTGTGGGCGCGATCAGAGGAGCCTGATTCGCCGATGCCTGGTTGTCAGCCTCACTCGCGTGCAGCCGGGCGCCAGCTGTCGCAGCGGCGACTGTCAAAGCCGTGATTGCAAGCAGACCAAGTGTCTTCCGTAGCAGTGTCATGAAGGTGCCTTATCGCCAGAGAATCGAATAGCCAAAAACCGAATTGAGTCGTTGTCAGAATCCAATCTTACGCGCGTCAAGCTGAACAACAGCCAAACACAATCACTGATGGCAGCCTGATTGAACGCCGCACTCGGGCAGTCGCTGACCGTCCAGCAGAACGCCTTCATCATCAATCTGCAGGCGTCCGTGGGCGAACCATGTGATCACCTCAGGGTATATTTTGTGTTCTTCGATAGCAACACGCTGTGCCAGCGTATCCTTGTTGTCATCAGCGCGCACGTCAATGACGGCCTGTCGGATGACCGGCCCGCCATCAAGTTCCGGGGTCACAAAATGCACGCTGGCGCCGTGCCTGTGTTCGCCGGCATCGAGAACACGCTGGTGAGTATGAGTGCCCTTGTAGGCAGGTAACAACGACGGGTGAATATTGAACAGGCGTCCGGCATAGTGCTGCACGAAGCCGTTGCTCAGTATGCGCATGAAACCGGCCAGCACCACCAGGTCCGGCCGGAATGCATCTATTTCCTGCATCAGCTGTGCATCAAAGGCCTCGCGTGAGGTGAAAGCTTTATGGTCGAGCACACGGGTGGCAATGCCGGCGCTGCTGGCCCGCTGCAGGCCAAACGCGTCAGCGCGATTGCTGATAACACCGCTAAGCTGGTAACCGCCGGCCTTGCGGTGATCAATAATAGCCTGCAGATTGCTGCCGCTGCCGGAAATCAGTACCACCACCTGACAGGGGCGGGCACCAGCGGCCGGCGCGGATTTTGACAGTGTCGCTGTCGACTGCCCTGGGTTCACGCATACTTACCGGTCAGCGTCACAGCCGGCTTTTGCTGTTCACTTTTGTGGATATGTCCAAGCAGGACGGCACCACGGGTCTGCTTTTGCAGTATCTCAATGGCATGGTCGGCCTTGTCGGCAGCGACACAGACAATCATGCCAATGCCGCAGTTGAAGGTGCGCAACATTTCACGGTTAGCGATATTGCCGCTCATCTGCAGCCAGTCGAAAATGGCCGGACGCAGCCACGCGTCTGTGTCGATACTTGCCTGAGTATAGTCCGGCATTACCCGTGGCAGGTTTTCCAGTATTCCGCCGCCGGTGATATGCGCCATGGCGTGGACAGGTACGGTTGCCTGCAACGTCTGCAGAGCCTTGACGTAGATTTCCGTGGGCGCCAGCAGAACATCGCCCAGCGTGCTGTCACCGAACGGATCGTCCAGCTGGGCATTGGACACTTCCAGCACCTTTCGGATCAGCGAGTAACCGTTGGAATGAGGGCCGGACGAGGCCAGGCCGATCAGGCAGTCACCAGGCTGCACCTGGCTGTTGTCGATAATGGCCTCTTTTTCCACCACGCCGACCGCAAAACCGGCCAGGTCATAGTCGCCTTGTTGGTACATGCCGGGCATTTCCGCCGTTTCGCCACCGATCAGTGAACAGCCAGCCTGCCGACAACCTTCACCAATGCCGCTGACCACTTCGGTGGCAACATCCACGTTGAGCCCGCCGGTGGCGTAATAGTCCAGGAAAAACAGGGGCTCGGCGCCACAAACAATCAGATCATTAACACACATGGCGACCAGGTCGATGCCGATGGTGTCGTGTTTGCCCATATCGATGGCCAGTTTCAGTTTGGTGCCCACGCCATCGGTGGCCGACACCAGCACCGGTTTGCGGTAACCTTCGGGAATCTCGCACAGGGCGCCGAAACCGCCCAGTCCGGACAGCACCTCCGGGCGGCGGGTCGACTGGGTGACCGACTTGATTTTTTCCACCAGGGCATCGCCGGCATCAATATCCACGCCGGCGTCCTTGTAGCTGAGACTGGTTTTGGCAGGCTGATTACTGGCAGAGGAGGTCGCTTTGCTGGTCATGAAAATGGGGCATCCCTGAATAAAAAAATGGTTAGTCGTATTTTACCAGTTGCCGGCGGCTTCGTCAGGCGATTATGTAAAACAGGCGTGCGATCGGTTATGATGACGCGCATGACAACTCTCTTTTCGGCATTATGGGCGTCGGCCCGATCTGCGTGGCTGCTGCTGATGTTTGCCCTGTTGGCCACGTCTTTTGTGCAGGCGTTGCCTGTCGACGGCCTGTACAATCAAGAGATCGTCGTCGAGAACCAGAGTGAATCTGCCCGCGAACGCGCCTACCGCGAAGCCTTTGAGCGCGTCATTGTCAAGGTGACCGGCGAACGCCGCTGGCTGGAACATCCGCGTATCGTCGAAGCGGCACGACAGGCCTCGGCCTACGTGGCCGAGGTCAGCTACCGTACCGTGATGCTCGAACGCCGCCTGGATGTGCGTTTTGACCAGAGCCTTATAGATGAATTGCTGAGCGGCGCCGATATTCCGGTGTGGGATCGCAACCGTGCCAGTGTCCTGCTCTGGATAACCGTGCAGGAGGATGACGGGCGCCGGACCATGCTGGGCTCGAGTTCGGAACATGAATTGCTGACACAGGCCCGTGAGTTTGCCACAGAGCGCGGTGTGCCTGTCCTGATTCCGCTGCTGGATCTCACCGACCGGCGCATGGTCCCGGTCAGCCAGGGCTGGAACCTGGACGCGGATGCGTTACGCGAGGCCGGACAACGTTACGGTGCCGACAGCGTGCTGGCCGGTCGTCTGTTGATCACACCGGCCAACGAAGTCGTCGGCTTGTGGCAGTTCCTGTTTCGGGACCAGGTGCATGTTTTTGATCATGTCGACAACAGTGTCGATACCTACATGGACGTTCCTCTGGACGAGGTCACTACCCGCCTGGCGGAGCACTTCGGGCTGGTTCTCAGCGAATTCGAACAGGAAGATGAAATCCTGTTGCGGGTCGAGGGGATTACGGATCTTGCCAACCACACCGCATTGATGACTTACCTGGAGTCGCTGTCCGTGGTTCGCAATGTCAATGTCTCTGCGCTGCGTGCTGACACCATAGATCCTGTCTCTTATACACATCTCCGAGCCCACGA